>PIVZ01000441.1 GCA_003354045.1 bacterium | reverse complement strand
GAGGGACTTGGCGGTCGCGCACAGGCGGCGCCGCTGCCCGAAATGCTTGGCCAGCGACTGGCCGTAGGTCTGCAGCGTTTCGCGACTGAAGTTGCCGATCTTTCGCGCCTCGAGGATGGTGCTGGCAGCGAGCAGGCCGGAGTCAACGGCGGGCAGAATGCCCGCGCCGGTTCGATCGTCCGCGGTTCCCGCGGCGTCTCCCACCAGAAGTAATCCGTCGCCTATCCGCTCGCGTCGCGAATCGCCACGCACCAGATAGGCCCCACCACGGAACTCGCCGGTCGTCTTGGGCGCTATCCGCCGTCGCCTGACCAGAAAGTCTACGAAACTGGATGTCCGTGCCGACAAGTCGTTGCTGCCCCGCACGCCCATACCGATGCTCAGGGCGTGGCCTTTGCGAAACAGCCAGCCGCAGCCGTCGAGGTCGGGCGTGAAGTAGAGCTCGGGCGTATCAGGGCGCACGCGGCATGCCCTGTCTTGCTGTGGACTCATCTCTACCTCGGTCGCCTGGACCTGCACCACGGATTCATGATCGGGAACGCCGAGCTTGCGTGCGACGGGACAGTTGTGACCGCCAGCCCCGACGATCATTGGTGCCGCTACGCTCCAGTTTGCCACCCATTCGTCGCCCTTGCGCTCGAGTTTCTTGAGCGGTTCGCCGAGGTAGAGGCGCGCGCCCGAGCGTTCGAGCACGAACTTGTCGAGCTCGCTACGGCGAACGCCGTAGCTTACCACCTGCCCATAGCGGATCTCCGACATGCGATCGCCCAATCGCTGCAGGCGAAAGCCGGTTACCGGTTGCAGGGTCCGGCCTCCGCTGTAGTCGGTGGGCGTGACGCCGAGATGGTTCAGCACCGGCGGCGCGATCCATCCACAACATGTCTTGTCTTGCGGGAAATTGGCTTCTTCGAGAACGACTACGTCGAGACCCGCGGTCGCCAGTCTCCACGCACAAGCCGATCCTGCCGGCCCACCGCCGACCACGAGAACATCGCAGTGCTGCATCAGCCTTGCTCCACTGCGAAGCGGAAGCGCTCCACCCTTTCTACGTACACGTTGCGACCCCTTGACGGTGTCCTGCCCGGCCGCGGTGGATGCGGCATTCGCTTCAGACAGGTCTAGCTCTCACTCGCGGTTCAGGCACTCAAACCACGATGAAGCTACCTTTGGGCGCCCCCGTGCCTGATTAATATTTCTACGTGCCATTAGCGACGCAGTTCCGCCGGTCAGTCAAGGACAATCGTCTTCGGTTGACGTCGAAAGATTTTCGTCGCGCATTTCTACGCGTCACATTTAGAACGTCAAAAAGAACGGTCGCCAACGTCCGGCAAGGTCAGGCCGCACGTCGCAGCGATCGAGCGCGACGCTGGCGACCGGGGTCGGTCAGCCGCGCGGCGCCGCAGCAAGTAAAGGGTCACACAGTTGACTAGTTCAGTTCTGCGCTCCCGTAGTCGAGGAGGCTGCGCGCGATGATCAACTGGTTTATCTGCTGCGTGCCCTCGTAGATGTCGGTGATCTTGGCATCACGCATCCATTTCTCCAGCAGCAGCTTGCGCGAGTAGCCGAGCGGCCCGAGCAGCTCGACGCATTTCTGCGCGACCTGTGTTGAGACCTTGCCGGCGTTGGCCTTGGCCATGGAAGCCTCGCGGCTGTTGCGCTCGCCGCGGTCCATCATGTTGCACGCCTTGAAGGTGAGCAGGCGTGCTCCCTGGAGCTGGGCCTCCATCGTCATGATCTCCTTCTCGAGCACGGTCATCTCTCTCGCGCTGGCTTCGTATCGGACTTCGATGCCGCTCTCTGCCAGCGTTTCCTTGACGTAGTCGAGAGCTGCGCGAGCCACTCCGATGCCGCTTGCAGCAACGATCGGACGGGTGCTGTCGAAGGTCGCCATCACGCCCTTGAAGCCTTCACGTCCTTTCTCGACGATCTCTGGATTGCCGAGGATGTTGTCGGCCGGGATGCGTGCGTCGTCGAGCGTTATGCTCACGGTGTCGGAGGCGCGGATGCCGTGCTTGTCCTCGAGCTTGGAGACCTCGACGCCCGGCGTGTTGGCCGGCACGATGAACGACTTGATCGCCGGCCGTCCCTTGTTCTTGTCGAGCGTGGCCCACACGACCACGTAGCCCTCGGACTTGTTCAAGGCCCGGTCGCCGGCAGTGCAGAAGATCTTGGTGCCGTTGAGCACCCATTCGTCGCCGTCACGCACCGCGGTCGTTGCCACCTGCTTGGAGTCGGAGCCGAAGTGCGGCTCGGTGATGGCCATGGCCGCCCACTTCGGCTCGCCGTCGTAGAAGTGGGCCAGGAAACGTTCCTTCTGTTCCGGAGTCCCGACTGCCTGCACGGCAGCGCCGCCGAGTCCGGGGTTGGGTATGGACAGATAGAGGCCCGCGTCTCCCCAGGCGAGCTCCTCGATCTGCACGCAGGCAAGCAGAGTGTTCTCCGAGGGGCCACTGTCGCCCTTTTCCTTGCCACCGCCGAGACCGGTCGCCTTGCGGTTCCCCTTGCTCACGTCCCACATCATGTTGAAGAAGTCCCAGGGGTCGGTGTGCTCCTCCTCGTCGAACTGACGCGATATCGGCCGCATCATGCCCTCGGCGGCCATGCGGGCCATCTTTATTCTCTGCTTGGCTGCTTTCGATAGACTGAAATCCATGACTGTCTTCCTCCCTGATTAAAGCGAAGAGATTCCTTCGAAGGTGGCGAAGCCGCGTCCGTTTCGGACCCACATCTCGACCGGATGGTCGCGGACGAAGCCGTGACCGCCGAGCACTTGCAGGCCGTTGTCGGTAACCCTCATCACCATGTCGTTCGTGTACTGTCGTGCCAGAGCGACCTCGCGCATGCCGTCCTCGTTCTGGTCGAGCTTCCAGGCCGCCTCCCAGTTGAGCAGGCGCGCGGCGGCGTGCTCTGTGGCCATGTCGGCAAGCATGAACGCGATTGCCTGCTTCTGGCCGATCTTCACACCGAAGGCGTCGCGTTCCTTGGCGTACTCGATTGCATAATTGATCGAGGCGTTGGCAACGCCGACCGCCATGGCGCTCTGTGCAACGCGGGCTCGTCGCAACATCTCGGAGGCGTCTTCTCCGAGCCGCGCCGACTCGTCTACGCGACAGTCGGAGAGCTCGATCTCGTAGGTTTCCAGCGCGAGCAAGCCGAGGTTCTTCTCGCGCTCGCCGATTTCCAGGCCGGGGGTGCCGGTCTTCACGAGGAACGCGCCGAGGACGCCTTCGTCGTCTTTTGCGTAGACGACGATGTAGGGAGCAGAGGCGGCCAGCGGGACATAGCACTTGCTGCCGTTCAGCACGTAGCCGCCGCCGTTCTTGCTGGCGGTGGTGGCCATATCGAGGAAGTTGAAGTCCCACGTGGGCTCGAGAACAGCGGCGGAGCCGGCCACGAATTTCTCTCCACAGTAGGTCGGCAACACCTCGCCCTTCTGCTCCTCGCTGCCGAGGTGTAGCACCGGATCCACTACCAGTCGCGGCGAAAGGATGTGCAGGGCGATCGACAGATCGCCGTCAGCCAGCCCTTCGGCCACGATCGCTCCGGTAACGGCCGACGATGGTTCCTGAGCGTATCCGCCGTAGGCTTCGGGAATGGATCCCGGAATCAATCCGAGCTCCCAGGCCTGTTCGACCAGTGAGTCGGGCACCGTGCAGCTCTCGTCGGCATCGTGGGCGGCCGGCCGAATCTGCTCGCTCGCAAACGAGGTGACGGTATCCTCTATGAGCTGCTGCTCTTCGTCGAGTTGGAAATCGATCATACTTCCTTACTCCCTGTCTTCGTTGTCATCTTCGTTGTCGTCTTTGTTATCGGTTTCATCGGTCCGACCCGGGTTCTGCTCGAGCCCGCTCAGTAGCTGCTCGAGGTAAACGCCGACAGTCTGCTCGAGACTCATGCGTTCCGGGTCTTGGTAGTACTGAATCTCGGCGCCCAGCACGCCGCTGGTGTAGCTGGCCGCTGCCGCCTTGGCATCGATTTCACCGGAGAACACGCCTCGTTCCTGCCCGCTCGAGATGATGTTGCGAACAAAGGCGCGAAAGCGTCGCATCATGTCTCGCAGCTGTGCAGAGACGCGGTCGTTGGTGCCGATCGATTCGACCATCAGCTTGATGGTGAAGCGTGGGTAATCGCCCGACTTCGCGTGGTGGATGCACACCTCGGCGATGCGGCGCAGAGCGTCAGCGGGCCCCGCTCCTTCACAGGCGCGCTGCACGCGGTCTTCGAACTCTCGCACGCGGTCTTCCACGGCGGCGGCCAGCAGCGCCTCCTTGTCGCGAAAGTGATAGTAAATCGCGCCCTTGGTGACCCCGGCCTCGCGTGCGATGCGGTCGATGGATGTCCCCTGGAAGCCGTAAAGGGAGAAACAGTTGATGGCGATTGTCGTGAGCTCGCGCCTCGAGCGTTGGCCACGGCCTGCTCCCTCTCCGGCTACCATACTGAACGTTTAGTAT
>PIVZ01001020.1 GCA_003354045.1 bacterium | reverse complement strand
CCCGCCGCCCTGCAAGTTACCGTCTGAAGCCAGGGCATCGGCGTCGTCCCATGCCCGCAAGCCAATTGAGCATTGAGCCCGACGAAACGCGTCGCCATCGGGTCATCGCCGCCACTGCCGAGAGTCCACTGCACGCCGGCTTCAGTCAGCACCGCGCCGTTGCGCACCGTGTGCCGACGATATTCGTCGTCTTCGAAGAGTTGGGTCCGCGAGGCCGCCCCGAGGATCACCGGAACCTCGGCCTCCGCGAGCTTCTCGGCGACCAGATAGGCGTCCGTCGCACCTTGAAGGATCAGCTTGAAGCCGAACTCATCGGCAAGCTCCAGCGCGTTGAGAATATCCTCGCTACGGTGCGCCTCGATCCGCACCGGTAACTCATGGTCGATCGCTTTGAGGACGACATCGGCCGACCGGTCCGGCGCGGGCTGCGTCGGCTTGGTTAGCTCGTCCTCTTCGCCTTCCTTCTTCTCGCCATCCTCGCCCTTCTTCTTCTCGGGCTTGCCCTTGCCCCGCTTGCCCTTGCCGTTCTTCCCCTTGCCCCGCCGCCGAGCCGTGTCGTCGAGCGTCGAGAAGAAGTCGCCGGCGGCCGCGTCGGCCTCACCTTCCGGCTTCGGGTCCGGTTCGGGTTCCGGCTTCGGATCAGGCTTGGGTTTGGGCTCTTTTTTCGGCGGTTTCTTTTCGTCTTGGTCGCCCTTTTCCTTGTCGCCGTTCTTGCCGCCTTTTTTAGCCTTTTCGCCGCCTTTTTAGTCGGTTTTGTCTTCTTCGGCTTCCTTCTTGTCTTCCTCGGCGAGCTACTCCTCGTACTCCTCGAGGTCCTCCTCGTAGTCCTCCAGCGACTTGCGATAGTCCAGCGCCTTACGGAACTGCTTGCGGACGCGGTAGAAGGTCTTCGTGCGAGCCAGGGCCGACCGTTCCGAACCAAGGTTCACCGCCAGCGCCGCCTGCTCATCGAGCAACCGGCCGGCAGAGGCGTCCCCCACATCGAGCCCGTCGGCCTTCTTGAAGCCGGCCTCGGAGCAGCCGGCGCGCTCGACGTGTTTCGTGAGCGCTACGCTCCGTGGATGAGCGGCAGCGCCGGCCCCCGCTACTTCGCC
>PIVZ01000440.1 GCA_003354045.1 bacterium | reverse complement strand
CGGGCATGGATCTGATCGATCTTTTCATCGGCGCCGAAGGCACACTCGGCGTGGTGACCGAGGTCGAGTTCGACCTGGTGCGTGGCCGCCCCGCGTGGTTCGTGGGCCTGGTCGCCCTGGGCGACGACGCGAAGGCCGTTGCACTGGTGGACGAGCTACGCGCGGCATCGCTGGAAACACGGCGCGCCGGGGACGAGCGCGGGATCGACGTTGCGGCGATCGAGTACGTGGACCGTCGCTGTGTCGAGATCCTCATAGAGGACGACGCCCCTGCTCGCCTGGGGCTCGATGTAGATCCGGGTGCCGGCGTGTTGATAATCTTTCAAGCCGAGATGCGCGCGGGCATGACCGCCGCGGATGCCTACGAGGAGATGGCCTCGCTCGATGACGAGGCGGTGGACACAGCGCTGCTTCGCGTGTGCCGGCTGCTCAGACGCCATGGAGTTTTCGAGGCGACGGTTCCGGCGCTACCCGGCGAGGACGGCAAGCGTGAGAGCATATTCGCCCTGCGCGAAGCTGTACCGGAGGGAACCAACCGCCGCATCGGGGATGCCCAGCGTGACATCGACCCGTCCATCTGCAAGTCGAGCGGCGACGTTATCGTTCCTCTCGAGCGTTTCGCGGAGGCACTTGCCCGGTACCGGGAGATCCTTACCAAGTACGGCCTCGACCATGCGATCTGGGGACACATCTCGGACGGTAACGTGCACGCCAACGTTCTCCCGCGTAGCGGCGAGGAGATGAGCCGTGCGGGGGAGGCCCAGCTGGAGATCGGCGAGGCCGCCATCGAGTTGGGCGGCTGCCCCATGGCCGAGCACGGCACTGGCCGGAGCGCCGTCAAGCAGGAGTTGCTGCGGCGCTTGTACGGGGAGGAAGGGGTCGCCGCGATGAAGCGGGTGAAGGCGGCTCTGGACCCTGCGGACATACTCGCCCCCGGAGTTTTGTGGGGTAGTTAGCGCGGGCCTCTAGCTACTGTGCGGTGAACCGGCACCGCTCGTTTCCGCCTCCACTACCTCGAGGTCGGCATCGACCATCAGGTCTACCAGTCCTTCGAAATCGACAGCGGGCTCCCAGCCGAGCTTCTCGCGCGCTTTGGAGGCGTCGCCCACCAGCAGCTCGAGCTCCGTCCGACGGATGAGCTGATCGTCTATTTCAACGTGATCTTCCCACGCCAGCCCGGCATGCGAGAAGGCGCGCTCGACAAACTCGGCCACGCTGTGCGACTCACCGGTGGCGACCACGAACTCCTCGGGCTCCTCCTGCTGTAGCATCGCCCACATGGCGCGCACATAGTCGCCTGCGAAACCCCAGTCGCGGCGCGCATCCATGCTTCCGAGCTTGAGCTTGTCTTGCAGCCCGTGCTTTATGCGCGCCACCGCATGGGTGATCTTTCGCGTAACGAACTCGAGCGCGCGCCGCGGCGACTCGTGGTTGAAGAGTATCCCGGAGCAGGCGTACATGCCGTAGGTCTCACGATAGTTGACCGTCAGGAAATGTCCGTAGGCCTTGGCGGCTCCGTAGGGAGTGCAGGGATTGAGAGGCGTGCTCTCGTTTTGCGGAGGCGCGTTGACCTTACCGAACATCTCGCTGGTCGAGGCCTGATAGAAGCGGACACCAGGATCGACGGTACGGATGGCCTCGAGCATCCGTGCCACGCCGAGGCCGGTGAAATCCCCGGTGAGCACCGGCTGACTCCACGATGTCGGGATGAAGGACTGCGCCGCCAGGTTGTAGACCTCGTCGGGGCCGACACTTTCGATCAGGCCCACCAGCGAGTTTTGGTCGAGCAGGTCGCCGAAGACGAGCTCGATGCGGTCGTGAAGGTGATGAACCCGGGACAGATTGGCGCTGCTGCTGCGCCGCACCATTCCGTAGACCCGGTAGCCTTTGGAGACCAGGAACTCGGCTAGATAGGAGCCGTCCTGGCCGGTGATGCCTGTGATGAGCGCGGACTTCAACGTGTCGTCTCCGTGCAGCGAGCACCACAGCCTAGCAAAGGGCGTCAGTGAATACACCATAGCGAGTGTGGCGCCCGTCTTGCAGCTGATGGCGGTCGAGATAGAATCCCGCGCATGCGGACGGGAATGCTCAGAGGATTGGTCGCCGGCCTGATTGTCGGCATTATTATTGGCGCAGCCGGCCTCGTCGCGGCCGGTACCGGTAAGAAGCTATGGCTCGAGCGCGGCCAGGAGTTCCAGGTGGGCTATCTGAGCGGCTTCTTCGATGCGGCCCTGATGGGGCGCAACCTCGAGCCTGGAGGGTTCTTCGACCAGCGTTACCCGATGTGGCCGGGCGTCAAATTGATGAGCTGGTACCACGAGGCCCTGGCGGTGGCCAAGGAGGACGAGAGCGAAGGCTATACGATGGCGCAGGTGCTCGGTGCCGTCGCCGGGCGTTTCCACAAGAAGCACGGCAAGCCGCCGACCGCCTTCGACCGCGTTGCCAAGCAGTGGAGAGCCATCCTCGCCGACGGCGATAGCAAGAAAGTCGAGGGCAAGAAGCGCGCCGCACCTACCGAAGAGTGGAAAAAGAAGTGGGCCGAGGAGACTCGCAGGCAAGCCGATCTTCAGGAAAAGCTCAGCACCTGTAAGCCTAGTAGGGAAAAGTGGAAAGGCTGCAGGAAGGAAATCAAGAAGCGTTATAGCAAGGGGGAGATAGAGCCGAAGCCTGCGCCGGAGGGTTAGCCCGGCCCGCCCGCTCTAGCCAGCCGCGTCTCTCAGCGGCGGGGGGCTCTGTCCGGTGCCGCGCACATCTTGGTGCTGCAACCGATACAGCCTGGCGTATAGCCCGTCCTTGGCCATTAGCTGCTCATGCGTGCCCGACTCGCGCAGGCAGCCATGATGAAGCACCAGTATCCGGTCGGCGCGTTCTATCGTAGAGAGCCGGTGGGCGATGACCAAAGAGGTGCGATTCCTTTGCAGCTTGTCCAGGGCGTCCTGGATGAGTTCCTCGGTTTCGTGATCGACGCTCGAGGTGGCCTCGTCGAGCACCAGGATCTCCGGCTCGTAGGCAAGCGCGCGGGCGAACGAGAGGAGCTGCCGTTGGCCGCCCGAGAAGTTGTTGCCGCGCTCGCGGACCTGCTCATCATAACCGTCAGGCAGCCTCTCGGTGAAGCCGTCGGCGTTTACGTAGCTGGCGGCGCGGCGGACGTCATCGTCGGCAATGTCCTTGTCTCCCATGGAGATGTTGTGGCCCACCGTACCCGAGAACAGATAGACGTCTTGCAAGACGCTGCCGATGCGCCGCCTGAGGTCGGGTAGCTCCATCTCGCGCACGTCCACGCCATCGACCAGGACGCGGCCAGAGTCCACGTCGTAGAGACGCGCCAGCAGCTTGGTCATGGTGGTCTTGCCCGAGCCGGTGGCGCCCACCATGGCGACGTGCTCTCCGGCCTCGACCTTGAAAGAGAGCCCGCGCAGCACCGGCTCGCCGTCGATGTAGGAGAAGGTGACGTCTTCGAACTCTATGGTGCCGCGGCGCGGAGGGGAGGGTGCGGGGCTCGGGGGGCTCTCCACCGCCGGCTCGAGCTCGAGCACTCCGAAGACCTTTTCGCAGGCGGTGATCGCCGACTGCATGATCGCGTACTTCGTGGAGAAGTCGCGGACCGGAATGAAGAACTTGTTCATGTACTCCATGAAAGCCACCAGCGTTCCCAGGCTGATAGCCTGCGAGATGCTGGAGGCCGCCGAGGCCGGTTCACCGAGCACCAGGTGGGCGCCGTACCAGAGTATGAGCGCGGTCGAGATGCTGCTGACGGCCTCGACGATGGAGAACAGCGAGGCCTCGTAGATGTTGGAGCGGTGGTTGGCGTCGCGGTGGAGTGCGTTCAGGCGGTCGAACTCGGCCATTACGCGTTGCTCGCGGGCGAAGAGCTGGACCACGCTCATGCCGCTTATGGCCTCTTGCAGATAGGCGTTGATGTGGGCGATGCGCTCGCGGATGCGACGGTAGTAGCGGCGGGCCTTGCGGCGAAAGAAGTCCACCAACAGCGCCATTACCGGCAAAGTGGAGAGCGCCACCAGAGCCAGCTTCCAGTTGATCGCGAGCATGATGGCGACGATGCCCGTGAGCGTGATCACGTCCATCAGCATCGTTATCGCACCGGCCGCGAACATCTCGTTGATGACGTCTACGTCGGTGGTCATGCGCGTGACCAGACGCCCGACCGGGTTGCGGTCGAAGTAGGCCGTCTCCATCTGCTGGACCTTGTCGAAGACGGCCACGCGAAGGTCGGCCAGGGATTCCTGGGCCACCAGCATGGTGAAGTAGTGCTGCCAGTAGAGGAAGGCGAACTCTCCGACCACCGCCAGGGCGAACCACAGCGCCCAGAGCCAGAGCCCTTCGGTGGTGCCGGCGGATATGTAATCGTCGATGACGCGCTTGACGATATAGGGCTGCGCGAGCATGCACGCGGAGACGGCCGGCAGCAGCAACAGGGCGACGACGAACAGACGC
>PIVZ01000439.1 GCA_003354045.1 bacterium | reverse complement strand
GGTAACCTCCACCATGGTGGAGCGCTACGACAACACCGGTATAGAGGTGCGCCGGCGCCTCGAATGGACCGACGGGGTCTGGGTGTGGGAGGCACCGCTGCGCTTCTACGGAATCCCCTTCGGGACACGGATGACAGTGGTAAGGCTGGCCGCAGGCGGTCTTTTCGTTCACTCGCCGATCGCGCTCGACGGGGAGATCGAGGACGAGATCGATGCACTTGGAGAGGTTTTTTACGTAGTATCGCCCAACAAGCTCCACCACCTCTACATGGGTGACTGGCAAAATCGTTACCCACAGGCGAAGCTTTACTCCTCTCCCGGACTGGCCAGGAGACGCAAGGACCTGCGCTTCACTGCAGAGCTAGGCGATGATCCTGCACCGGCCTGGGCCGGCGACATCGACCAGTGCGTGCTCAGGGGCAGCAGGGTCATGGAGGAGGTGGATTTCTGCCACCGGCCCTCACGCACACTCATCATCGCCGACATGATCGAATACTTCGGTCCCCACAGCAGCCACTGGCTCACGCGCCTGGTGACGCGCGTAGCCGGGTTCTACAACCGGCCCGTCATGCCGCCCGACTGGCGTCTTACCTACCGCGACCGGGTGGCGTTGCGGGCATCTCTCGAGAAGATCCTGTCCTGGGATTTCGACCGCGTGATCCTCGCTCACGGCAAGCTCATCGAAAGCGACGGCAAGGATATCTTCCGTGAGTCATTCCGCTGGGCGCTGGCGTGACCACCGGTAGGATCACCCGCGACAAGCGACTATAAGGCTTACCTGGTGCGGCGCGACGGACGAGAGCGCCGAGAGATCGTCGTCGTTTGCCAAGCTGGCAACGGCGCGTGCTGGACCGCGCTTTGACGAGATCCGAACGCTGTCCGCACGCACGAAACGGTTAGATGCGGCAGCCGCGTAGACGAGGAGAACAACATGGAACTTTGCAACCTGGGTGAACGTCCACCGCTGGGAGAGGTGCCCGAGAACATGCACGCGTTCGTCGTGCGCCAGGACCGCTTCGGCGAGCCGAAGGACGCTTGGCAACGCGAGGTGATAGCTACCCCCGCGATCGGCCCCAAAGACGTGATCGTCTACGTGATGGCCACCGGCATCAACTACAACAACGTGTGGGCCGCCCGCGGCGTACCGGTGAACGTGATCGCCGAGCGCCAGAAGAAAGGCGAGCCCGAGGATTTCCACGCGGGCGGCAGCGACTGTTCGGGCATCGTCTGGGCTGTCGGCAACGAGGTCACCAACGTCAAGCCCGGCGACGAGGTCGTGGTTCATAGCGGCTGGTGGGAGCCCGACGACCCCTGGGTTCTCTCTGGGCGCGACCCAATGCTGGCCCCGAGCACTCGCATCTGGGGCTACCAGACCAACTACGGAACCTATTGCCAGTTCGCCCGCGCCCAGTCCCACCAGTGTCAGCCCAAACCCGCGCACCTCACCTGGGAGGAGGCCGGCTGTTATCTACTGTGCGCATCGACCTCGTATCGCATGTTGATGGGTTGGCCGCCGCATACCGTGGAGAAGGACGACGTCGTTCTGGTATGGGGGGCAGCCGGCGGCATCGGCAGCATGGCCCTGCAGATCGTCGCGGCCCGGGGTGGCCGGGCCGTGGCCGTGGTTTCAGACGAAGACAAGCGGCAGTTCTGTCTCGACAAGGGGGCGGTTGGCGTCGTCAACCGTAACGACTTCGACCACTGGGGCGTGCTGCCCGACACCGGCAGCAAGGATTACGGCCCGTGGGTCAAGGGCGCACGCGGCTTCGGCAAGGCGATCTGGGAGGCTGTGGGCGACCGCGTCAGTCCGAGTATCGTCTTCGAGCACCCTGGCGAGGTCACGCTTCCGACCTCGGCTTACGTGTGCGCGACCGGCGGCATGGTCGTCATCTGCGCCGGGACCACCGGCTTCAACGTCACCATGGACCTACGCTACCACTGGATGATGCAGAAACGCTTCCAGGGCAGCCATCTCTCCAACGACGAACAGGCGGCCGCCGTCAACCAGATGGTAATCGACCGCAAGATCGATCCCTGTCTCTCGGGAACCTACTCGTTCGACGAGATCGGAGACGTGCACCAACTCATGCACGAGAACCGTCACCCTTACGGCAACATGGCCTGCCTGGTGAACGCCACCGAGCCAGAACAAGGAGCGTCGTAGTCAGCCGATCACTCACCCCCAGCTGGGTAGGCAAAGACACGCGGCCCGGTTGACTAACTACATATTAAAAGTCAGTCTTGAATGAGTCAGGGGGACGTCCCGTGGGGCGGTTTATCGGAGGGCGACCTTGAGAGATTTCCTACGACAAGAAGACGGCGTAGCCGTTTTGGAGTACGCGTTTCTCGCGATGCTTATTAGCCTCGCGAGCTTTGTCAGCATGCAAGCCGTGGGCTTGGTGCTGTCCAATCCATTCGTGGACGTCGCTGTAGCGATGCAGTAGCCCACCGGGGCGAGACTGACCACAGCGGGCCTTCCCGGCCACACATATTCTGCTAATCCGGCTCCCCGGGGAGTCGTGCGCCGTGCCACACGGCCACCACCCAGACCGTCGACCGTTCGACACGGTAGAAGAACCGGTACGGCGCGACAATCACCTCACGAAACCGTAACTCGGGGAACTCCGGCAGCGACCTGCCCGAATCCGGAAAGCGCTCCAAGCACCGTAACGTCTCCTCCGCCCGGCTTCGAAAACGGACCGCGGCCGCCTTGTCGTCACGCCGGACATAGTTGATGGCCGCCAAGAATTGAGCGCGGGCGCTTTTGGTGAAGCGAAGCTTCACTGCCCCCCGCCATCGAGCAGCCCGTCGGCATCGCCAAGAACACTCTCGAGCGAGAAGCCCTTGTCTTCCGCGATCTCCTTCTCACCGCGCGCTAGGAGCTTCAAGATCTCACGCTCCTCTTCGGCACGCCGGTAGGCATCCATACTGAGCATGACCGCCGCGGCTCGACCCCGCTGTGTGATAAACACCGGCTCCTGCGACTGGCGAGCCCGCTCGAGCACGGCCGCCGCATCCTGGCGTAGGTCGGTAATCGGAACGATCTCAGGCACCTTGGCCATAGGTTGCACCTCCAACGATACGTTTGCCAATACTCTTAATGGTATTAATTGACGGACGCCAGTCGCCCGGGTGCAAAGCGGAGAGGGGCGATCTGCCGGTGCGCTACTTGTCGGTGCCGACGACGCGGTCGGCCTTGAGGCGGCCGATCTCCTCGGCGCCGTAGCCGAGCTCGCGGAGGATCTCTTCGGTGTGCTCGCCGTGGACGGGTGGGCTCTGGCGCACGCCGCCCGGGGTCTCGCCGAAGTGGATCGGCAGGCCGGTCACTTCTAGGTGGCCGAGTTTTGAATGCTCGACGGGGACGATCATGTCGTTGTGGCGAATCTGCGGGTCGTCCCACATCTCGGGAACATGGTGGATGGGGGCGGCCATCACGTCCTTGGCGATCAATGCCTCCAGTAGCTCGTCGCGCGGGAATTCCTTACAGCGTTCGCCGACGAGACCGTCGAGCTCGTCCTCGTTGGCAAGTCTCTGAGCGACGGTCTCGAAACGCGGATCGTCGGCCCAGTTTGTTCCCAGGGCCTCGCAGAGGTTGCGGAAGAATTTCTCCGAGAAGCAGGTGATGACGATGCCCTTGCCGTCGCCGCACTCGTAAACGCCCGAGGGCGCGAAGTACTGGCTGCGGTTACCGGTGCGCGGCGTGACCTCACCCGCGAGCGAGTAGGCGCCGATGCCACTGCACTGGGCATGAGTGAGCACGTCGAGCAGACAGACGTCGATCTGCTGGCCCTTACCGGTCTGCTCGCGAACGCGAAGCGCGGCCTGAACTCCGTTGCACACCATGAGCGAGGTCATGACGTCTACCACCGGCACGGTTACCCGCGCCTGGGGACCCGAGGGATCGCCGTTCAGCGCGATCAGCCCGGCATAGCCCTGGGCCAGGAAGTCGATTCCCGGCCTGCCGGCATACGGACCGTCGGGACCGAAGGCGGTGACGCCAGCCCATACGATGTCGTCGCGGTGCTCGCGCACCTGCTCGTAGGCCAGCCCGAGCTTCGAGAGCGCCGGCTCGCGCACGTTGGTGATGAGAACGTCGGCGGTGGCGAGCAGGCGACCGAAGGCCTCGCGGCCGGCCTCCTGGCGAAGGTCGAAGACGACGCCTCGCTTGCTGCGGTTGATGCTTATGAAGGGCGAGCGTTCGCCGTCGCGCTCGGGGCCGAGGTGGCGGCTGTCGTCCCCGTAGTGAGACTCGATCTTGATGACGTCGGCACCCATGTCGCCGAGCAATGTCGCCGCATAGGGACCGGCCATCATAGTGGCCATCTCCAGAACACGGACGCCGGTGAGCGGTCCGTTGGAAAAATCTTTGGCTTGCCCGCTCACAGGATCGCCTTCTCGGCTTTGAGCTCGCCGATCTCGTCCCAGGTGTAGCCCAGCGTCTCGAAGAGGATGAGC
>PIVZ01001019.1 GCA_003354045.1 bacterium | reverse complement strand
CCGCGCCCTCGCTGGGCAGCGCTAGTGTCTCGTCGAGCGAGTTCGTGTGAAGCGACTGCACGCCGGCAAGTACACCGGCCAGCGCCTGCATCGTCACGCGCACGACGTTGTTCAACGGCTGCTGGGCGGTAAGCGATACGCCGGAGGTCTGCGCATGCGTGCGCATGAGACAGGCGCGGTCGGTCTTGGCGCCGAAGCGCTCGCGCATGATTCGCGCCCACATCCGGCGCGCGGCACGGATCTTGGCGATCTCCTCCAAGAAATCGTTGTGCAGGTTGAAGAAGAACGAGAGCCTGGGGCCAAACTCGTCGGGATCGAGCCCGCGATCGACCGCGGCCTGCACATAGCCGATACCGTCGGCCAGCGTGAATGCGAGCTCCTGTACCGCCGTCGCCCCGGCCTCGCGAATGTGGTAGCCGGAGATCGATACCGGATGCCAACGCGGCACTTCGCGCGTGCAGAATTCGATCATATCGGTGACGATCGCGACCGACGGTTCGGGCGGACAGATCCACTCCTTCTGGGCGATGAACTCCTTGAACATATCGTTCTGGATGGTTCCGGAGAGCTTGTTGCGATCACAGCCCTGCTCCTCGGCCGCGACGATGTACATCGCCAGCAGGATGGAGGCCGTGCAGTTGACCGTCATCGAGGTGGAGACCTCGTCCAGACGAACGCCATCGAAGAGGCGGCGCATGTCCTCGATGGTGGATAGCGCCACGCCTTCCCTGCCGACCTCTCCTTCGGCCCGCGGCGAATCGGCGTCGTACCCCATCAAGGTGGGCATATCGAAGGCCGTAGACAGGCCCATGTTGCCGTGCCCGAGCAGGTACTTGAAGCGCTTGTTGGTGTCTTCGGCCGAGCCGAAGCCGGCGAACTGGCGCATCGTCCACAGCCGGCCCCGGTACATGTTCGGATACACACCGCGGGTAAACGGGTACTCGCCCGGTCGCCCAATCTCGCCTGAGGGATCGTCGGCCGTATAGGTCTCTTCAAGCGGCATGCCGGAGATCGTCGCGTGCGACGCACTGAGCGCCTCGCGTTCTCGCTTTGCAGCTGCTTGCTTTCCCATCGGCGAGTATAGCCACGGACGGCC
>PIVZ01001018.1 GCA_003354045.1 bacterium | reverse complement strand
CGACAGGACTCGACCAGCCCCGCCAGGCCATCGGCGAGCTCGGGGTGCATGTCCACTAGCACCTCCGCCAACTGCGCCAGGTAGTAGCTCGGGGCGTATGGCCCCGGCGCGTTCATGAAATCCAAGCCGGTTTCGTTTAGCATGTCCCAGGCCCCACAACGTTGACGTGTGGTACGCTACAGGGTATCCGGCCCCTCTGCAAGTATTTCTTGCACCTTATCCCGAACCCCCGTATCTTCGACGACGCACCACCTGGAGAGGATGATGTTGAAGGCGTGGATGGAGAGCAGGGGGCTGACGCCCCAAGAGCTCGCGGAGATGCTCGGCGTGTCCCGCCAAGCGGTGCAGTTGTGGGTGTCAGGCAAGGGCTACCCCCGCACGCCTACGCTCGCGGAACTAGAGCGCCTGAGCAACGGCGTCATTACCGCCAGGAGCCTGGTGAATGGGTAAGTCGATCCGCACCACCGACGAAGGCGTCGACAACTTCCCTACGCCCTCCTGGGCGACCGAAATCATCATCCCCTACCTCCGCACCCCGAAGACCATCATGGAGCCCGCTGTGGGCGAAGGGGACATGCTCAGGGTGCTCCAGCGGCGCTGGCCCCGTGCCTCCTACATCACCTGCGACATCCGGGACGTCGATCCACCTTCCGACTACCACATCACGGGCGACTTCCTGGCGATGCCGCCCGAGCCCTTGGCGGATCTGGTCATCACCAATCCGCCCTACTGCCGCAACTGGCACGCCGAGTTCGCCAAGAAATGCCTTACTCACGTCCGCCCTGGGGGGCAGGTTGCCTTGCTCGTGCCCACGGGATTCGCCGGCTCCGCGCGCCGGCTTCGTTTTCACCTAGACCACCCTGCGGATTTCTACTGGCTCCCCCGCCGACCCTCGTTCACCGGAGACGGAAAGAACGGCGGTACCGAGTATATGTGGTGGGTTTACACGGCCGGCAGCGCGGCTGGTCAGACCAGTAGCCGTAACTTTTTCCTGGAGTAGGTGCCGTGGCACATGTTGCGATTTGGCCCCACGAGCGCGTGCCGGGCTTTGTACCAGGAGGGCCGCGCCAGGAGCCCTTCCCTGTCGTGGATCTCT
>PIVZ01001017.1 GCA_003354045.1 bacterium | reverse complement strand
TCCCAGTCGTCGCCGGCATGGTCGAACTCACCTATCTGCATGAACCTGTGCTGTCCGTCGCCGACGTTGATGCCGACGTTGCCGGGGGCACCGTCGAGACCGGCCGTTCCGCCGGAAGAGTCGCCGCTGGTCCAGCCCATGTCGTCAAAGGCAAAGCACATGTTGTTGCCCAGCCCCATCTTCGGGTTGTTGCCGTCCGAGATGGCCAGCTGGAAGGTGTTCATCTTGTCCGAGCCGAAGTCGAAGTAGCCCACGTTCGCCCAGGTGACGACCAGGGTGTCGTCACCCGCTTCGTCGTTGCTGTCTTGCAGGTCGTAGTAGACCTCGCCGATGCGGCACATGGGGTTGCCGGTGTCCACGTCGGCCCAGAAGGGCGCGACCATGAGGACCTTGGCGAGCGCGTCGGGGATGGGGAGACCCGTCGGCGTGAATATGCTGAAGTTGTCAACCAGGGTCAGGTTGCCGTTGTTGTTTACATGGATGACATCCGACAGGTTGTTGCAGAGCTCGAACCTGAAGGGCAGCGGCAGCACCGCCGAGTCGTCATCGTTGTGCTGGGTGGCGTCGATCGCCGGGCGGTTGCCGGAGGCCCCGTCGCCGAAGAAGTCCACAAGGGCAAAGTCACCGTCGAGGGGAAAGAGCAGCTGCGCAGGATCGCCGGTCAACGGCTCTCGCGGGCAATCATTGGGGAGAGAGGTGCTGCTCGTCGTGCCCGACGTGGTCGAGACCAGGGAAGTGCTCGTCGAGGTAGAGCTGGTCGTAACCGTGGTATCGAATGTCAGCGGGGGGCCTGACGCGCCGCCCGGATCTGACGCATCCGACACCGACTGAATGGAGTCGAACGACGAGTATGTGGTGGCTGTACCCCAGCCTCCTACCAGCGCGCCCCTATAGGGGACCGGCTTCCCGACCAGGCTCTCCTTGCTTGGCGCTGCCTCGTCAGCGACGGCGGGAAGCGCGAGCAGAAGCGAAAGGAAGACGGCGAAAGGGACAGTAGTCCTGAAGTTCATGGAGACCCCGACACCGGCTGTAGTTAAAGTCAATGAAAACGACGCTGTAAACGCATACCCTACCCGCCGAACAGTAGAATATCGAAC
>PIVZ01001016.1 GCA_003354045.1 bacterium | reverse complement strand
TCTCTCCTCTGGGGCTCGGCGTCAAGGAAGGGGCGTTCGTCTACTTCTTCAGCCGCGTGGGACTCGAGCCGTCGGCGCTGATCGCCGCTTCACTCTTCACCCACGCGCTGGCCCTCCTCGGAACGCTGCCCGGGATTTACTTCGTGATACGAAACCGGCAGAGCACGTCGATCGAGGCGCCCGAAAGCGATGCTGCGGGCGGCGTCCAGGACGACGATCTCGATGAGTTGGGGACCGGCTAGTCGCCGCAGCCGAGTCACGGCCAGGACCATCGGAATGAGCCGGAAATCGGCATCGTAGGATCAGTGACCTACTACACCGGGAGTCGGTGCCGGCACCCAGGTCGTCGGCGGTGGCGCGCGCACCCCGTCTCTCACATCCAGCGCGCAACAGATTCCAACCCCATTCTTCCCTGATGCAATGATTCAACCGGGTCTCCTCGGAGCAGGCGACGTCCCCAGCGGCGTCCCAATTCCCGGTCGGCTGGAGCGCAGGTGAGCACGATTCGAGCACACTGCGGCAGCCCGGGGCGCACGGCGGGGCGATCGCTCGTGCGAGCTAGCCGTGATCGAGCACGGAGTGGAGTTCTCAGGAGCTGCAGTGAGGCGAGTTGCTGGAAGACCCTGGCTACGCGACCAGCGCGTCACGGAGGGCGGCGGGCATCCAGGAAGAGAGGGCCGAAGGTGGGTGTCTGGTCCTGCTCCCACGCCGGGTCAGTCGGCTTCGGCGGCAATGTGGCTGAGTTCCCAGATGTCGACGGACTCCACCATCACTACGAACGCCGAGCTGCCTGACCAGCCTCGCCATCAGAATCCCGAGAATGATCGCGGGGCTTCCCATACCATGAGTCGTGGCTCCGAGACTGCTTCCCCGACCCAGATGGTCTGCTCTCAGTCGGAGTGACGACCGTCGAGTCGTTCGACCTGCAACTCACGGACTCTCACCCCTGCCGCTCAACGGTGGTCTACATCAGTTGCGGAAGGGACATGGCCAGTCTGACCACCATCGATGGAGTGCTATCCAGAAGATGCGGTTTCCGGCGCGAAGCCATGCGCGTTTCTGAGTTCGCAGGCAGATGGCGAGTTCTGGCGCACGGC
>PIVZ01000438.1 GCA_003354045.1 bacterium | reverse complement strand
GAGTCACCGGAGTCGTCGCATTGCTCGGGCGCGGTAACCACGCCGTTGCCGCAACCGGTCGGCGTGCAGTTGGAATCGCAGCCATCGCCGTCGGCAGTGTTGCCGTCGTCACACTGCTCGGGTGCGGTGACCACCCCGTTGCCGCAACCGGTTGGCGTGCAGTTGGGGTCACAGCCGTCGCCCGCGATCATGTCACCGTCGTCGCAGACCTCGCCGGCCGACACGTTCAGCGTGTGGTCTCCGCACATCGCCTCGGTGCAGTTGGCATCGCATGAGGGCGACTCGCCGCCGTCGTCACAGGTCTCGCCCGCCGAAACGTTGAGCGTGCCGTCGCCGCAGGCGGCAGTCGTGCAGTTGCTGTCGCAGGTCGCGGACTCCCCAGCGTGGTCGCAGTCCTCACCGCTGGTGACGATTTCGTTTCCGCAGCCGGTCGGGGTGCAGTTGGAGTCGCAGCCGTCATCATCGATCAGGTTGGCGTCGTCACAGATCTCGCCGGCAGCGGCGTTCGGGCGCCCGTCGCCACATTCGTTGGGCGTGCAGTCGAGATGACAGGTAGGCGATTCCCCGCCATCGTCGCACTCCTCGGTCCCCTCGATGCGGTCGTTACCGCAGGTCGGTGGGATCGGGAACGAGAGCTCGAGGTAGTACAGAATCTGTTCGGTGACCACGCCGAAGACACAGTCGCGCATGTGGAGGTCGGAGAACGGGCCCTCCTCCGGTAATGGGCAATCGTCGTTGAAGCCGAAAGCGGCTACGTCGTAGCGCTCGCAGGCCTTCACGAGGCCTACCAGTAGCCGAATCTGGCTGGCGAGCACCTTGCGGTCGGTACGCCCATCGAGCGTCCCTGGGAGCAGCAAATTACGACAGGCGACAGGCTCGGCGAACTTGCCGCGCTCCTCGAACAAGAGGCAGCGTTGCCGGGCTTTGAGCTCTTTGGACATCGCGCGGCGAACCAGCCTCGCAAAGTTGCGGACGCAGGGGTACTCGCGAAACCCGATCGTCGTGTCACCGCCCGACGGCGGGTTGGTGACCGCCAGCACCGCGCCCATGATCTCGTCTCCCCGGGTCAGGATGCATGTCTCGACATCGTCGAGTGGGAAGTGGGCGCCCGGCGCGTAAATGCAGGTGCCGGGGAATCCCAAGTCGAACGGCGCGACCGGAGTGCACTTCTTGGCAAGCCTCGCAGCCAGCGCCTCGTTGATATCCGCGAGCTTCGTAGCAAGGGCCTCGTCGCCCGTCCCATCGATACAATCGGTCGCGGCCGGAGCCGCGCCCTCGAAGACGCGGCGGAGGCACTCCTGGCGAAACTCGAGGGTGAGAGACAGGTGCTTGACGGTGCCCCTGATAAGTTGCTTACGGCAGCCAAGGAGCTCCCGGTCCTGCGCATCGGCAGCTCCGGGGGAGAGCAGAATCCCGGCTACGAGGCAGAGCCGCACGACGGCCGCGAGTGCCTTTCGGGAGCGGTTCATCGAGCGCTGTATACCGGTGCTCGTCAACTAGAATCCCCCTCGCGCACCTTGGCCTGCCGGCGACGACCCCCCTATGGGTAGACACCAAGCGGTGCGCGTGTGCTGCCCGCGTCGGGCTCTATTTTCATATGATTAGCGCACTGGGTGCCGGATCACAATAGGGGCGGACTTTCCGGCCGGACTTCTATAGTCAGCCCTCGAAGCGGTCTAAACGGCGCTGGTAGGACCCCACACGGAGCGCGCCAACCCGGTAGGCTCGCAGAACGAGTGCCGCGACGGCACAGGTAACAGGGGAGAGCGTGTCACCACTGTGCGCGGGGGTAGTGACGGCGAATGGTCTCGTCCCCGGTAACGAGGACGCTGCCGGACACGCTGGCGTGGCCTACTATCAGGCGGTCGAAAGGGTCGCGCGTCCAGTGCTGATCGAGGGCGGACTCGATGATGCGAGGGAAAGGCAGGTCGCAGGTATGCAATCCGATCTGCGCTTGCAGGCTCTGCGCAATCGCGTTGCCGCCCACCGTCAGGCGCCCAATCTCGTGGAGATACTCCAGCTCGAGCGTCACCATGGGAGAAATCACCAGGTCTTCCTCGTCGATGAGTTCTTTGGCGTGCTCGCTCAAGAGATCGAGCCGGCCCGCATAAAGCCAAACAGGGACGTGCGTGTCGAGGTAGATCAAGGCTTCCACTCCCGGGACCAATCGATGTGGATGAGGTCCTCGGGGTCGCCGACCACCGCTTCGAGATGGGGCTTGAGATTATCGAGCTTGTGGCCCGGGCCGCCTTCTGAACGCACGATCTTCAGCTTGCCACCCTTGCGCACGATCTCTACCGGCACTCCGCTCTCGAGGACCTGATCGAGGACTCGGTAGATGTTCTCTCGCAGCTTCGAGGCTGTCATTGCCATGAGTGTACTATCGCGCTAGTACGCCCGTACGTCAATGCCATACACGCACGTACGACTCAGGCTGGCTGGATTGACGCCCTCCTTCTCGGGCCCCGGATGGAGGCAACTTGACGGGGTAGCTGATCTGGACTTCCCTGGCGTAAGATGACGCCCACAGCCCGCCCGGCGCGGGCGACTCGAAGATGAACGAGGCCATATCCATACACCGCTGCTCGCTACCGTGGCTGGCCGCACTCTGGCTGGCCGGGGCCGGCCTACTCGGCGCCGCCACCGGTGCGGGCGCCGCCGCGCCGTGGGAGGTGTGGAGCGACCTTCGCTCGATCGCCGAGATCCCGCCGGGGGACCAGGTGTTGCTGAGAAGCAGCCACTGCCCCGATGGTTGCCGCTTCGACCGTCATTCGGACGGGGACTCCCGCTTTCTCTACGTCAACGGCGAAGAAGGGATCGTCTTCGATGAGGCCGGCGCCGGGGCGATAACACGTATCTGGATGACGATGGGGCCGGGGGGGCCCGAGGGAAGCGAACCGCTGAACCCGGACGTCAGCATTCGCTTCTACCTGGACGGCGCCGAGGCACCCGTAATCGACCTCCCATTGCCCACCCTCTTCGACGGCTCGACGCCTCCCTTCGTCCCACCACTGGTTGGCAATCGTCTGATCTCGAGCGGCGGAAACGTCAGCTATGTGCCGATCCCCTACCGCAGCGATTGTCGGGTGGCTTTGGTCGGCGCCGAGGCGGAGCGAATTTGGTTTCAGTTCACTTTTCATCGGCTGGCCGACCCCGGCGGCACAGTGACCTTCACGGGAGAAGAGGATCTCTCCGCGTGGATCGCACTGCTGACCACCTCCGCGGACGACCCCTGGCCGGCAAGCTCTGCCCCGCCCTCCCCTGCTGCGAATACGATCACGCAGAACTTCGAGCTTGCGCCCAGAGAGACTGCCGAAGTAGCTACGCTCGTGGGGGCCGATCTGCTTACCGCCGTACGCGTGCTCACCGAGGCCGTCGCCTGGCCGAGCGTCGAGATTCTCCTGCACTTCGATGGTAACGAGCGCGTGCGCATGCCGTTGGCCGATTTCTTCGCCGTAGGTCGCGGCGGGCTCACACCGACGCAATCGTTACTCCTCGGCGTTGATGCCGGCGGGGTTCTCTACTCATACTTTCCCAAGCCCTTCTTCGAGGAGGCACGGATCGAGCTTACACACCTCGGCGCACCCGGGAGTGATCCAATCTCGCTGGAGGTGGAGTACCGCACGGACGGTAGCTCGCCATCGCCATCGAGCGGGCTATTTGGCGCAGTGCTAAACAGCTACGACCCGACCACCCCGGGCATCGACAGTGAGCTGCTCTCGCTCGGTGGACACGGCAAGTGGGTAGGACTGTTCACCGAGCTCGGCTCGGTGGGAACGAGCAGCCGGCAGTACCTGGAGGGAGACGAGCGCGCCTACATCGACGGGTCGCCACACCCCGCAGTATACGGAACCGGGGTCGAGGACTTCTTCAACGGCGGTTTCTATTTCGACCAGGGCCCCTTCGTTCTCCCGCTGCACGGCTCGCCGTATCATCTCGGCCCGGCCGAAGCGGCGGGCGAGGACATCACCGCGGCCTACCGGCTGATGATCGTTGACGGTGTAAACTTCGACAGCTCGCTCACCGTCGGGCTCGAAGGCGGTCCCACCGGCCAGCTCGAAATGCGCGCGCGAACGGTCGCCTACTCTTACCTGCGCTCCGCGCCACGACTTACCGTGGCCGACGCGCTGGATCTCGGAGACGCAGACTCGCGCACTGCCCATGCGCACGAAGTCGATACTGTTTTCCAGTCGAGCAATGTCGATTCCTTCTTCGAAGGCGAGCCGCCGCTTGCTTGGCAGGCGATAACCGTAGAACGCCCACCGGGTACGGAAGGATTCGTTCTCGACCCGGTGCCGGGCCACACTCTTTTTCGCCTCCGGCGTCGATTCGATTCGAGCTTCCCGGGACAGGAGGCCGAGATCTGGGTGAACGGCGCCGTGGCGGGAAGCTTCCCGGTTACCTTCCCGAACCCGGACAGGCGCTGGCAAGAGATGGAAGTCCCGCTGGCGGCGGAGGTCGTTC
>PIVZ01000437.1 GCA_003354045.1 bacterium | reverse complement strand
TTTACCGCCTAGGATGGAATGGAGCTCGGCGAACTGCGTTTGGCGGTCTGCTGTGGCATCCGCTGGCTCTCCCCCTTTGGCCCGGTTCGCGTCGAAATCGGCTATCCGCTGGACAAAGAGGAAGACGAAGACTCCAGCGTCGTCTTGTTCTCGTTCGGCGCACCGTTCTGACATAATCGCAAGGAGAACCCATGAAAGCATTGATCGCGATCGTCTGCTCCTCTCTGGTGCTCGGCTTCACGGCCGTGAGCACGGCGGAAGAGTTCAAGATCGGCTACATCATCACGCAGCGCCTGTTGATCGAGACCAAGGCCGGCCAGCAGGCCGCCGAAGAGCTCAAACAACGGCTGGGCGAAGCCCGTAAGGAACTCGATGCCAAGTTGGCCGAGATCAAGGAGCTCGAAGAAGACATACAGCGGCGCATGATGATGCTCAGCGAAGACGAGAAGAAGAAGGTTGCCGAGGAGCACGAGCGTCAGCTACGCGAGGCGCGCCGGATGAAAGAGGACGTGCAGCGCTCGCTCAAGAAGACCGAGGCAGAGGTGATGGAACGCGTCAACACTCATCTGCGAGGGGTGATCGAGAAGTACGGCAGCGACAACGGCTACGACATCATTCTGGACGCTTCCACACTCGTCTATGTTTCCGAGACGGCCGACATAACCGACGCGGTGATAAAGGCCGCGGACGCCGGGAACTGATCGGGGGCGTCGTCTTGGCGGCCGGCTCAGACATTCATTCCACAGCCATCGTCCATGAGGGCGCCACGCTGGGTAGCGGCGTGACCGTCGGGCCTTATGCCGTCATCGGCGCAGAGGTCGAGCTGGGCGAAGGGTGCAACATCGGGCCGCACGTGGTCGTCGAAGGCCGCACCCGTATCGGCAAGGGCACGCGCATATTCCAGTTCGCCAGCATCGGCGGTCCGCCCCAGGACCTCAAGTACCGCGGCGAACCGACGCGCCTGGAAATCGGCGACGGCAACACCATCCGCGAGTTCGTCACCATGAACATTGGCACCGATGGTGGTGGCGGTGTGACCCGCATCGGCAATACCAACACGGTGATGGCTTACGCGCACGTGGCCCACGACTGTATGATCGGGAACAATGTCGTGATGGCCAACGCCGCCACTCTGGCCGGCCATGTGACGATAGACGACTACGCGATAGTCGGCGGTCTTGTGGCCATCCATCAGTTCGTGCACGTCGGTAGCTCGGCGATTCTCGCCGGCGGAGCGATGGTGAGTCTCGACGTACCGCCTTTCTGCACGGCCGCTGGAGACCGGGCGAGCCTTCACGGACTCAACGTGGTCGGGCTCAGGCGCCGTGGTTTCTCGGAGGCGACGATCAAGAGTCTGCGCTCGGCCTACCGGACACTGTTCCAGTCTTCTCTGAAGCTGAAGGACGCGCTCGCAAGGCTTGCCGAGGAGCACGGCGACTGCCCGGAGGTGGGCGTGTTGGCGCGCTTCATCGAGGACTCCGAGCGCGGCGTCTGCCGGTAGCCCGGACTACGCGTGGAGACCATCGGTTTAATTGCCGGCAACGGCACCTTTCCTGTCTCGTTTGCCCGTGAAGCGCGCAAGCGCGGCTACGCCGTTAGCGCGGTCGCCCACAAGGGTGAAACTCTGCCGGAGCTGGCCGACGAAGTGGACGCCTTCGTTTGGATCCGTGTCGGCCAGGTCGGCAAGATGGTCAAGACTCTCAGACGTGCCGGCGTGAAGCGCGCCGTCATGGCCGGCGGTATCAACAAGTCGCGCTCCCTGTCGTCGCTCAGGCCCGACTTCAAGGGCATGCGACTGCTGCGCCGCGCGCTGGGAAAAGGCGACGATGCGCTTCTCCGCAACCTTGCCGCAGAGTTTGAAGCGGTCGGCATAGAGATCGTTCCCTCGACTCTCTTTCTCGAGCGCATCCTGGCCCACCCCGGCCTGATGGCGGGTCCGCCTCCCGGCAAGCAGGCGCTCGAAGACATTCGTCTGGGCTGCAAGGTTCTTGCGGCCCTCGGTCCCCTCGACGTCGGTCAGGGGGTGGTGGTCGAGGCCGGTATCGTGCTGGCCGTGGAGGCGGTCGAGGGAACCGACGCCGCTGTGACCCGCGCTGGCGAGATCGGCAGCGGCGCCGCCGTGGTCGTGAAGGCGGCCAAGAGAGGCCAGGACATGCGTTTCGACGTGCCGGCCGTAGGGCCACGAACCATAGAAGTGATGGCCACGTCGGGGGCCTGCACGCTGGCAATCGAGGCGGGCTCGAGTCTCATCCTCGAAGACGAGAGGTTCTTCGAACTGGCCCGTAAGCACCAGGTAACGGTGGTAGGCTGCAGCGCCGAAGGAGAGGTGCCTGATGGCTGAGCGCCGGCTCAAGGTGGGTGTCGTCGGAGTGGGCTACCTGGGCTCGTTTCACGCCGAGAAGTACGCATCGCTCTCGGAGGCCGAGTTGGTGGGCGTCTATGACGTGGACCAGGCGCGGGCACGCGAGGTTGCCGCGGCGAATGGCTGCCGCGCGCTGTCTACCGTCGATGAGTTACTGGCCGGCGTGGAAGCGGTGAGCATCGCCGTACCCACGGTAGACCACCTCGAGGTGGGCCGGGCGGCGGCGCGCGCCGCCGTGCACATGCTGGTCGAGAAGCCGCTGGCGGCAGATGCGGCCGCGGGCCGCGAGCTGGTGGCGGCGGCCTCGGAGGCCGGCGTGCTGTTGCAGGTGGGCCATCTCGAGCGCTTCAACCCGGTCTTCGATGAGCTGCGTACGATCGTGAGCGAACCGCGTTTCATTGAATGCCACCGGCTCTCGCAGTTTGCCGGGCGCGGCAGCGACACCAACGTCGTCTACGACGTCATGATTCACGATCTCGACCTCATCGACTTCGTGGTCGGACACGAGCTCATCGACGCAGAGGCGATCGGCGTCCCGGTGCTCAGCGGCCACTTCGACATTGCCAACGCGCGCCTGCGCTTTGCCGGTGGCTGTATCGCCAACGTTACCGCCAGCCGTGTCTCCCTCAAGCGAGAGCGCAAGCTGCGTATCTTCCAGCCCGATGCCTACGTATCGATCGATTTCGACGAGCGGCGAGTGCTGGTGGCAAGACGAGGGGATACTGGCAAGGCGCCCGATCCGGCCTCGCCGATGGAGGGAATCGAGGTCGAGGAGCGCGCCTTCGAGGGGGCCGACCCCCTGCGCGAGCAGATAGGCGACTTCGTTGCCTGCGTGACGACGGGAGAGACCCCGCGCGTTGGCGGCGGAGAGGGGCTGCAGGCCCTCGTGCTGGCCGAGAAGGTGCTGGCGGCCATCGACAAGAACGAAGCGCTGTAGCGCGGATCATCGATGGGTAACCCGAGCTGGGAAGCCAGGGGGCTGGCCGTATTTTCTCAAGGAAATCAAAGCCATATCCATATTTTGCAAGAGTTTTCATGAGTAACCGGAGCTACTCGATGTCAGTGGCGGCCGATACTGGACGGACGGCATGGCGCGGCGGGTGATGATCGTGGCCGGCGAGGCCTCGGGCGATGCCCAGGCCGGATGCCTGGCCGCTGCGTTGCTCGAGAGCGACCCCTCGCTGGCCATCTACGGCGTCGGCGGCGCCTCGATGCGCGAGGCCGGGGTCGATACCATCATCGACAGCGCCGGGCTCTCCATGATGGGCTTCGCCGAGCTCTCCGGCGGTCTCGGCCGGGTGTGGGCCTGCTACCGGCGCTTGCGCTCCGAGTTGCGCTCCGAGCACGCGCCCGACCTGCTAATCCTCGTCGATTTCCCGGATTTCAACCTGCGCCTTGCGCGAGCCGCGGCAAAGGCAGGCGTACGCGTGTTCTATTACGTGAGCCCGCAGGTGTGGGCCTGGCGGCGCGGCCGCATCCGCACGATCTGTAAGTGGGTGGACCGCATGGTCGTCCTCTTTCCCTTCGAGAAGGAGCTATATGCCAGCCACGGGCTCGACGTTCACTTTGTCGGCCACCCGTTGGCCGAGAGCGTGTGTGCCTCGAGAACCGCCGAGCAGACGCGCGCGCGCTACGGGCTCCTGGAAGAGCGCCCCCTGGTGGCGCTCCTTCCCGGCAGCCGCCGCAAAGAGGTCGAGGCCAACCTGCCGGCCATGCTGGAAGCGGCGCGCCGCCTCGGGGATGCTGCCGTCTTTGCGGTGGCCCGCGCGCCGGGCCTCGATCGGGCGGTGATCGCCGCTCCGCTTGCCCGCTCTGGGCTGGACGTCGCGGTGGTGGCCGAGGATACGTATAATCTCGTGAGTGCCAGCGACGTGGCGCTGACGGTCTCGGGGACTGTAACCGTCGAGTGCGCCCTGCTCGGGTGTCCGATGGTGGTCGTCTACCGGATGTCGCCGCTCAGCTACGCGCTGGCCAGGATGCTGGTGCGAGTGGACGCCATTGCCATGCCGAACATCATTCTCGGCCGGTCTGTGGTCCCCGAGCTCATCCATGCCGCGGCAACCCCCGAGAACATGGCAAACGAGGTCAAACGCTACATCGATTCCC
>PIVZ01001015.1 GCA_003354045.1 bacterium | reverse complement strand
CTGCGCTCGATCACTACGGGACCAGAGACCGGCGCTTCGGCAAGACCGCCGAGCAACTCGCGGAGGAGGGGTAGATGCTGAGCACCCGTCTGGCGACCGCGGCCGTCGCGATTCCCATTCTGATCTGGCTGATCTTCGGTGCGCCTGCATGGCTCTTCAACCTGGTCGTTCTCTTGATCACCTTCATCTCGCTACGCGAGTTCGCGGCGATGGCACTGCGTGGGGCCAGTGGAGGCGCGACCCTGACGACGCTCGGTGGGATGACGATTGCTGTCTCGATGCTGGTCGATCACAGTGGCGCGGCGGTCTCGGCCGGTATCGTCATCTGTCTGGCCATCGCGCTGCTGGGCACGCTGGCGACCGCCCGCGACATGGGTAAGAGCGTGGCTGGAGCCGGGCAGATTCTTCTCGGCGCGCTCTACGGTGGGGCGCTGCTGCCGCACCTCATCTGGCTGCGTGAGCTACCGGACGGTCCCAACCTGGTCTTCTTCGTCATCGCCTCGTGTATGGGTAGCGACGTGGGCGGCTACTTCGGCGGCCGCGGCTTCGGCAAGCGCAAACTTTGGCCGAGCGTGAGCCCCAACAAGACGGTCGAGGGCGCCGTCGGCTCGGTATTCGGGGCGCTCTTGATCGGCAGTATCTTCAACGCCTGGCTGTTAGACGTGTTCCAGGTATTCGAGGCCATAGCAGTGGCCGTCCTGGTGTCCGTGCTGGCGCAGATCGGCGACCTTCTGGAGTCGATGATCAAACGTGCCTACGGGGCCAAGGATTCCGGCTGGCTGCTGCCCGGCCACGGCGGTGTGCTCGACCGCACGGACAGCCTCGTGCTGCCGATAGTCTTTATCTATTACTACGCATTCCTGGGGGCGGCCTGAGCGCCCGGCCGCATATCGTCGGGCTGTGTGCCGGTTGCGGGGCCGGCGATATTGCGGAAATGCACGGTCGGAGCACGCCGCCGAAGGGGGGCAGGGCCGCTCGATTCGGCTTTGTACTTCCAGTCCCGACCCCGACGTTATAAGGAAGTAACGATGGATTTAGCGAGCATTCTTGCCGCCGTCGGCGTACTGGCCTTGGTCATCTTCGTCCACGAGCTCGGTCA
>PIVZ01000436.1 GCA_003354045.1 bacterium | reverse complement strand
CGCCATGGAGACTAGCCCCATGGGTCCGGTCTGACAAGCCCCTTGGTAAAATTTCCCACAAAAAACTGAATTCCACCGCCGGCAGGCGGGAAAGCCGCCGGTCCGCACTATGGCCGGTCGTTGCTGCAGCGTTGGCGACCTATGTATCCTGCCGGCCGCAGCGGCCACCCGTGCCGGAGCCAGGCTCGTGACTGAAGGACCTGACGACATCCGCATATCCGCGATAATCTGCACCTATAACGGCGAGCGCAGGATCGAAGCCGCCTTGGAGAGCCTGTTCCAGCAGGCCTATGCGTGCTCCAGGTTCGAGATCCTCGTTGTGGACAACGGCTCCACCGATGCCACCAGTGAAGTCTGCCGAGATGTCATGGCGAGACATCCGGAAATTGCCACGAGGTACGTCCGCGAGCCGCGAGGAGGTTTGTCCAATGCGCGCAATAGAGGCATCGCGGAAGCGCGAGGCGACATCGTGGCTTTTCTCGATGACGATGCTGCCGCGGAGACCGCCTGGCTGACAAACGTGGACACGATGTTCGTGGACCACGATGTGGATGCGGTGGGCGGCAAGGTGCTTCCGGTATTCGAGGAATCCAGACCTTCCTGGTTGCATCCGGGCCTCGATTTTCTCGTAACGAGCCTCGACCTCGGCGACGAAGTCGTGGAGTTCAACTATCCGCGCAATGGTCCGTGTGGAACGAACATGGCGTTCAAGAGAAGCGTGTTC
This sequence comes from bacterium, assembly GCA_003354045.1. Lineage (GTDB taxonomy): Bacteria > Desulfobacterota > Binatia > UBA1149 > CAITLU01 > PIVZ01. The sequence goes on along the minus strand of PIVZ01000436.1, from coordinate 3,749 downwards.
GACGAGATCGGACATTTCGATACCGCACTGGGAAGGAATCAAGGGAGCCTGATCGGAGCGGAAGAAACCGGCATTTTCATCCGGATGCGGCAGAAGGGCATGAGGTTCGTCTACGCTTCGCAATGCGTCGTGCAGCACCACGTCCCGAAAGGCAGGGCGACGAAGCGATACATCAGAAGGCGAAGCTACTATCAGGGAATATCCGCCGCGCGTCTCTCGCTCGCATACAGCACGTTCACGAACTCGGTTCTGCACGGTATTCGAACGTTTCTGTCCGGTGTGAAAGAGGGCGATCGCCGATGCGCCAGTGCTCGAAGGCATGGAAAGCGAGGGAAGGCCTTCTACTATCAGACGAAGGCCATCCTCTACACTTCGTATCTGCTGTTTCTTGTCATCGGTGCCCTGAGATCGAAGACATCGATCGGGCAGCATGCGTAGAGAGACGACGCCTGTGGCTCCTCAATGTTGCATCGGGCTGAGCCAGTTCCGCCTGAGCCGTCGCGGCGTCGTACTCGAATCCCCAAAAGCGCCTGTGTGATGAAGCCGGCGGCGGCGTTGCCGAGAAGGAACGGAACGGAGACGGGACGGCCGACCATCGAATCGACCAGAGAGAGAGCCCAGCCACTGATCTTGCAGAGGTCCGCGGTGCCGGCTCGTTACCGTGGCTGTATTGTGAAGGTGTGGCGCCGGGGTAGCTCCGCGCCGCTGGCGTTCTCTCGCGCGGACTCTTGTTTCCGACCTGGCCCGCGCGGCCTCGTGCAAGCTCGCCGCGCTTTCGCTGTCGGGCCGGATCCGAAACAAGCCTAGGCTGTTATCGGACATAGAAGTCGATCCGGGTGCCCGTTTCTTCTTATCCACAGCCACGCCCCTTCAGGAAGCCACGGGCGCTGGGGGCCACACTTGCTTGACAGGGCCGCTGCAGTCGCGTTCTAATTCTCGCAGAAACACTCCCGGCCGGAATTTTGGCCCGGCGCATAGCCGTCGTCACAAGTACCCGCCTGGAGGTCCGGCGCGGCACTTGAGCAAGTAGCAGAGATCAGCCGTGCACAGGGTGCGACACCGCCACGGCGACCGGTGTTGTGGAGTTCTTGCTACCGCGGGGAGTCAGCATGCCAAGCCTCACCGTCGCGAACGTCATCATTACACCGATCGTTTTCGTAACGGGCAGCGCGTCTGTCCAGTATTCAGTCGATTTGCACAGGAAAGCCGAGGGTCGTGCTTCCAGGTGAGCGATATGATGAGTTCCATCCCAATCCGTCCCGTCAAGTCCTGGTTCCGCAACCTCATCTCCTCATTCCTGCTCTTATCCCTCGTATTGGGTCTCAGCCCTCATGCGCTGGCACGAACCGATCTCGCCTTGGTGTTGGACGGCTCCGGCAGCATCGATCTCGGCAGGCTCAAGTCGGGCGTGGTGGAGTTCTTGGAAGACGATGAACTGCTGCCCCGGGACGGCACCGTGGCGATCACTGTGGTGCAGTTCGGCGGCGATGGCCGCACCCGCCTCGAGGTCCCCTTCACGGTGGTGGATGACGATGACACCGCTGCGGCTTTGGCGGACCAGGTCAACGCCATCTCGCAGTTGTACGATCTCACGAATATCGGCGACGGGATTCGCAGAGCCAAGCAGGTACTTTTTTCCCGATCGCTTTGGCTCGCGCGCCAGAGCGTGTGCGCCATCCTGAACGGCCCTTCCAACGCGGGTGTCGATACCCTGAACGAAACTCAGGATTCGCGTTTGGATCAGTTCTCGGTGATTGGGACGGACTTCCCCCTGCCGGGGACCAAAGAGTTCTACGAAGTTATGGTGCGCGGCGGTGGCGCCTATACGGAAGTCAACAATGATGCAGAGCTGGCAGCCGCCATTGCAAAGACCTGCCTTGCGCCCGTGGCCCGGTTGATCGGGCTGGAGGTCAATCAGGCCGTGCAGAGTTGGGCCAACGACATCACGGTGGTCGAGGATCGCCGAACGTTGCTGCGCGCCCATCTGAAGACCGTGGCCGGAGAGGCCGCAGGTGCCAGGCCGGGTATAGAGTTGCAGCTTCGGGCGTTCCGGGATGGACAGGAATTGGTGGACTCTCCTTGGCCTTCGATGAATGCGGGTGGTGCCACGGCGCAGCATCACGCGGACGACCCCAGTTATCGTAGAGACCTCCGTTTCAGCGCCAACTTCGAGCTGCCGATGGGGTGGCGCGAAGGGACCGTCGATTTCCTCGTGGAACCGGCGAACCGGGAAGGTATCCTGTGCCAGGAAAGGGCCGGCATCAACGGCGATTGTCGCGTGAAGATGACGTTTGCATCCGGCGAGGAGCCACAACTACGCCTTTTCCCGGTGCGTTGGACTCAGGGTGCCACCACCCACGAAGCGGGAGCCGCCGATCTTGCAACCGTAGAGAGCCGCCTCAAAGCTTTGTTCCCCGCCGCCACCTTCGATTTTGCCCTGGGGGAAACGCTCACGGTGCCGGCGGCGACGCCCGCTGCCGATGTCGGCGGCGCAGTGTTCGCTTTGCTGAGGCAAGCACGCGACGGCGACGCGGCCGGCGGTAGCCTCGATCCCAATCGCGTCTACCACGGCGTGCTGGTTGGCTCCGGGGTGTCGGGCAGCGGCGAGTGGCCCGGCAACCTGAGTTGGGGACTGCTGCCTGCCAGTGGCACAGCGGTGGGGCGCAACCGCGCTGGGCATGAGGTGGGCCACAACCTCGGTCGCCCACACACGGCACAGGCAATGGGCGGACCCGCAATCTGTGGGGAGATCGGGGGATTGGAACCCTTTCCCCATGTGGTCGAAATCAAGAGCGCGAACCGCGCCACGCTTGGCCCCATGGGTGTTGCTGACAAACCCGAGAACCTACGCTTCGGCCTCGACTTCGTGCGAATGGAAGGCATCGATCCCTTCGAGACTTTCGAGCTCATGAGCTACTGCCGCGGTATATCGCGCACACAGGGCGAGGCGCGCTGGATTTCCGACTTCACCTGGGACGCCTTGCGCGGCGCCATCAATACGCGCTTCGCCGCTCCGGCGCCGCCCGCGCCGGGGCCGCCGGGCGCCGACTATCTAGCGATAGCTGGCAACGTGGATTTTTCGGAGGACAGCATTACGCTACGGCCTATCACCCGCTTCCGCGGCGATTATGCTCCCGAACTCCCGCCCGGCGGCGCCTACTCGGTCGAGTATCTCGACGGCGCGGGCGGACTCCGCGATACGGTCTCCTTCGAACCCACCAAGGTCTACTTCGACGAGCCAGACCCGGGGATGGTTCCCGACCCGCACGAGAAGGGACATTTTCTGATCGCCACTCCTCTCGATCCCGACGTTCGGCAGGTGGATGTGTACCACGGATCCGCTTTACTGGCTTCGCGTGCGGCCTCGGCCAACGCTCCCGAAGTGCAGGTGCTTTTCCCCAACGGAGGCGAGTCTCTGGTTGACGATACGGTGACTCTGTCCTGGAGTGCTTTCGATGCAGATGGCGATCCACTCACCTATCTGGTGCAGTACAGCAACGATGGCGGCGACACCTGGCGCACTCTCGGCGTCGAGTTGACGGAAACCAGCCTTGAACTCGAGCGCGATGCTCTGGTGGGCACCACGCAGGGACTTCTGCGTGTGGTGGCAAGTGACGGCTTCCTCACCTCTCTTGACGAAAGCGACGGGTTCTTCAGCGTAGAAAACGGTGCCCCTCGGGTGAAGATCGATTCCCCACGTCCATTGGCTCTTTTCGCCGCTGGCCAACTTCTGTTGCTGCGTGGAGATC
>PIVZ01000021.1 GCA_003354045.1 bacterium | reverse complement strand
TATAGGTGCAGCAATTTCGTTTGTAAAGGTAAACCCTGCGGAGCAGATCGTTGTCACCGCTCTGATAGAAATGCCCGTAGCCGGGGTTTGCCGGGTCCTCGACGATCGCGACGTTGTCGAGGAAATGGTTGCCGGTGACCGTCAAATGCTCGCTGACGACACGGAACGGGTACTCGTGGTTGTTGAGGATGACGTTGCCGTAGATCTTGTTGTTGTCCGTGCGGCCGTCCTGGTTGGAGTGAATGACGATTCCCGCCACGTTGCGATCCGGCCCGGGGTCGGGCGGGAGGGTGTCGAGGATCGTGCCCACGCAGTTCTCGACGATCGAGTTGCTGGTCGAGTACACCGAGAACAGCGTGTACGGCGTTCGGTCGTGCGACTCCCAGCGCCCCCAGCAGCGCCGGAACGTCGTGTCGGTGCTGGCATACATCGTGTAAGGCTTGCGCCCCGATCCCCAGGCCGCGCAGTCCTCGAGGAGAACTTCGGTAGAGAAGGCAACGTTGAAGACCATGACGTTACCGCTACCCGCGTTGTAAGCCGTGACCCGGCGCGCGGTGACGCGATCTGAGTTGAAGATCCAGACCACGTCGGCATCGGAGTTCCGGCATACGAGCCCCTCCAGGACGATGTCGTTGCGGCGGATAGTCCCGGACCAGGACCCGAAGACCTTGCAGGGGACTCGCGCGCCTTGCCCGTCGATGATGGCCTGGCCGTCGTTCTCTGCCTTGACGGTGATCGGGTTGCCAGGGTCGCCGGAGGAGGTGACGTCCAAGGTTTGATAATAGATCCCGTCTTCGAGTAGCAACGTGTCGCCCGGGGCGAGGACGGTCATGGCGTGGTTGAAGGTCGCCCAGGGGGTGCCTGGGGAGCCGTCGTTGGCGTCGTCGCCGCCGGTGGGGGCTATATAATATGTAGCGGCGTGGGCGGCGGGAGTGGGGAAGATGGCGGTGGTTGCCAGGATGAGCGCGGTGGAGAAAGCGGCGGCTGTCGGCAGGAAAGTCGCGACCGACGAGACGGCGCGCCGCAAGAATGCGGCCAGCCGGGTGACGGGGGGCGGCAAGGCGAACGCGTCAGGTAACAAAGCCGCTGGCGATGCGGTAAGCGGCCGGAGCCCGACCCGCCTTCCGCGCGGACAGATGCCATTCTGGAATTGTGTCACCCTTACGCCCCCTTGTGTGTAACCCTCAGATCCCCTAGTCGAGATGTTAGCAGAAGGGATGGTCAAGAGGGAGACCTTCTGGGGCATCGGCCGGTCGGCTGCAGGCGGATGCGGCACGGTTATGTCCGCCGAGCTCTACGCTTCGAGCCTCCGGGCAGTCTGGTTGCGCGCGGCGCCAGGGGATGGTCCGCACCCTGCCGTCATCATCCTTCCAAGACGATCTTCCATACCCGTTCGCCGCCACGCCCTTCGACTTCGAGCTTCGGCCACGCACCGTCCTTCTTGTGCTTCCCCAGCGCTCTCATGACCTTGCGGAGGTCGCTCTTGCTCTCAGGGGCGAGGCCGAGCAGTTTCGTTATCTCGCGCTTGGTCAGGCTGTGCTCGGCGTCAAGGTAGCGACGGCATACGCCCTCCCACAGGTCGAGTAGTATTGCGAGTTGCTTGTCGAAGGACAGCCGAGAGCTGATGCCCTTCTCCGCCGCGGCGTTCTTTACCTCGTCGAAAAGAGGCGAGTGCCGGTCTGGAAGGGGAGGAGGAGGGGGCAACTTGGTCGAGCGCTTGACGAGTTCCTCGATGCCGGCCCCCACGCGGGCGACCTGGTCGAACACGGCACTGAGCCGGGCTTCGCTCGACGGCTGCGTCTTTGTGTCCTCCAACTCGTCGAGGTCCCGGGGCACGTCCACCCCTCCGGGGAGCGGCTTGCGCTTGCGCCGGGTCATCTCGTGCGTACGCGAGACAGCCTGCTCCACGGTACGGTAGTTGCCCGGCAGCCGCGAGGCCATGATCCAGCTCTCCAACGTTGCGGGCCATGGGAAGGCGGTGGTCCAGATGGCGTTCAGGCGCTCCCACCCGTCCCTTGCCGCCCGCACCGCATCCCCCTTTCTCAGTCGCAATGGGGGGATCTCCAGGTAGGCGTCCGTGCGCAGACGATAATATAGGTCGGCGCGCAGACGTCCCTCTCTGACCAGCAGGTCGGGCGGCTCGTTAGTGGTCACGATGACCAGGACGTCTACCTTCCGTAGCTTGTTCGAGCCGAGTCGACCCACCTCCCCGTCCTCGATTACGCGCAGCAGCTTGGCCTGAGTCGCCAGGTTCAGCGTCTCGAGGTCATCGATCTCGAGCACCCCGCCATGGGCAGCCTCGAAGGCCCCGGGTCGGTCGATTGCGCCGGTGAATGCCCCTTTGACTGTTCCGAACAGCTCGGCATCGACGATGTCTCCTACCATGCGTCCAGAGGTTATCGGGTGGTAGTCACCGCCCGAGCGCGCGGGATGGATTCGGTGCAGCCAGCGCGAGACCACTTCTTTGCCGGTGCCGCTTTCGCCCCAGATGAGCAGGCGCTCCAGTCCGCTCGTGCGTTCGGCGCGGTGCTTGAGCTCGACCAGGTCGCGGCGGTAGTCGGGGTCCTCGGTTATATCGCCCGGCTCTATGAAGCTCTTGACGTCAGGTACCTTCTCCCAGTCGGTGCCGAGTCTCTTACCCTGGCACCGCCTATGAATTAGCTCCGCTACTCGGGCCGGGCGTCCAGAGTCTCCGGCACCCTCACCCCGTGCCTCTTCCGGCTCCGGCGCTTCGAACGTCTGGCGCAGCAGCTTGGGTGGGCCCTTGCGGCGAGGCTGTTTCTTGTAAAGCCACCACTCACCGGGCAAGACGCCGTAGGGGCGCACGATCAACTTGTCACCAGTTGCCAGCCGGTCGGGGTCGAGCAGTGCCAGCTTGGTGGCTGTCGAGTAGTCCATGAGAACCGTATGGGCGGCCTCGAGGCAACGGAGGATGATCGTTTGCCGTTGCTCGGCCGCTTTCGTGTCGTCCATTCGCAGGTCCGTACGGCCGAAATCGATAAAAAGCTTGGCGGTCGCGAGCAACACCTTGGTGTCGCGTGCGACCTTGCTGTTGGCCGGCCCGAGCAGCGCGTCGTACAAGGTTTCGAGGAGTCGGGTGCGCAGCACGCCGCTGAGAAAGACCACCAGCTCGGTATCCGACGCGAGGCGTCCCCGGTCGTGCTTGTTCCAGGCATCGAGGATGTCGGACCAGCACAGCTCCGCGGCGGCGCCGCCCTTGACGGACAAAATTGGCCACATCGGCTCGTCGGGGTGAGCGAGGTGGAACGTGTAGTCCACTGTCTTCTTGGAACTGGTGATCTCGAGCTCGAGATCCTTTTGTGCGGCTGCCTGGACATGCACGTTCTCGTGCAACCAGCGTTCGTCGTCTACGAAGGCGCGTTGCGCCCAGTCGCCGATGGGCTCCGCGCTAACCTCGGGTAATCGAGAGACGAAGGTAACCCCACCCAGATGTCCTGCCCAATATTGTGCAACTTTCCATGCCGCGCCGCCGACCCCTCGGCTCTCCCCCCAGCTTTTGTTGGGTGGAGGGGCGAGCTCAGTATGATACTGAATCGAAGGCTCGTAGGATTGTCCGCACTGCATGTCCACGTACATTGGACCCGCTACTAGTGCCACGATCTTCTTCGCGGTTGTTCCGTCTTGGTGCGACTTGGTCTGACCCATAACATTACTCCTCGTGACGCGCGCGCAAGCGTCGTTTGGTGGGCCTACCGCGAATCCGCGGTACCAGAAGGACTTTCAGCTCGTGCCAGGGGTTGGCACGGAATCCGCTCTTCTAGGCTTGAAAAGTCAACGCCGCCGCCGCCACCGACCGGCTGCCCAAGACGTCATACGGAGAGCACTATGGAACTCACGCAGACGACTTGCGTACACCTTTCCGCCAAGGATGTCGCTGACCTCGAGCTGAGCATCCCACATTGGTCGGCACTTGCGCAAGAGCCATTTAACCGAGGGACGACCCGACATGGAGGTGTGACTCGTGCAGTCCCGCACATCCCTGCCGATTACAAGGTGAGCTACGAGCAGCATGCCTTACCCTACCACCAGCACGGACGTTCGAACCTGCTCGTAGTCGGCGCGCGTAACGCGCAGCAAAATATCCTCTCGCCGGTCTACCATGCCGACCGTGAGCCGCGACTGCTCCGCCGCGCGGATGAGCCGTGGGCCACGGAGAGTTATCACGCCTTGCTCTATCTCGATGGCGGCCGCCTGGCGATCGAAGAGGTCCGCTTCGAAGCCGGCGAGGATGGCGAGCCGCGGATTATCGAAGTCGTCGATCAAGAGGGAGTCTGGCGGGCCCGCTCCGACGTGGTTTTCGCGGTCATCGGTCAGCCGTTGCTGTGCGACGGCCACGTCCCGTCGCTGGCGGCGATTGCTGCCAAGTGTACTGATTTCAGGCATGTATGGCGCCTGCCGTGGGAGCATCAGAACGGCTGCCCGTGGGCCGCCCGGGCGCACACCGAGCTGACCGAAACCCTCCTGGATCATCTCTGCTCTCGCGTCGATGAGCGCGGCCAGGCGCTGGTGAAAGTGGCAGAGCGCCACGGGCTGGCCGTCGAGGACCACTACCTTCACTCGAGCATCGGGCTGGACAGGGAGGGCGGCCTGGTCTTCGTCGCCCGGCACGGATCTCTGGCCGATATTGGCCGGGCGCAGATGGAGGCAGGAGCGGCGAATGCGATCCTGCTCGATAGCGGCGGCTCGGTGGGGTATCGGCTGTTCTCGACGGCCACGCCCAAGGGCGCACCGATCTCCACAGGCAGTTATTTCCGTTCGCGCGCGCACGCCGTGCTCGTGGTGCTCCTGCGCGACGAGTTCCTGGAGCCGCCGTTCAGGCGCACGCCGGGACCCGTCGCGTCGCCGCACTCCGGACGCGCCGGTGTCTCAGGGGTCACTGGCGCTGGAGCCGGGTCGTTCGCCTTGAGCCGGCGCCCCGCGGTCGGCATCGCCGTTTCCGGAGCCGGTGGCAGTGAAACGTCGGATAGTGTCATCGATCCCGCCAAAATCCATTACGCGTTCACCCGGCAAGCCTTCGACCATGGACTTATTCACGCCGAGTGGAGTGCGCGTGTCCGTCGGCTCCCTCGGGGTGGTATCTACGTTCGCACCGATGACGGTCTTTATTTGGCCCATAAAAGGAGTCTGAAGGATCTCGAAAAGCGTCTACCAGACGCTTTCTTCCGGATAAATGACGGCGTGCTCGTAAATCTACGCTCGATCGCGGAGCTCGAACTGCGCCAAACCAGGCGTAAAAGGGTTGCAGTGAGGCGCGGAGCCGAGGCGCCCCATACCCTTGACTGGTTAGTAGTCGCACGGCGACCCGCCCGCATACTACGCGACCTGTTCTGCTTGCCGGTGCGGGAGGGATTGTCGGTGAGTACGGAGCTGCAGGGTTTCGGCGGCGCCGAAGATGGATCGCAAGCGTCTCTCGCTGCCACGGATGGCCCGCAAAAGACCGATGAGGACGCCGAACGAACCGTAGTCGGGCAAGAAACTAGCTCGAACACGGCGTCCCAGGGTATGACGTCTCAGCGTACTACTCGAAATGTGCACGGCGGTCGGACAGACGAACGGGCTGGAGAGGACGACGGCGAGACCGACCAGCGTGTGGCGGGTAGGAAAAACCGGTCCTCGTCTGAGGCGGCGACGGGCGGAGAGCCGGCGCAAGTTGCAAAGGGCAATGATGACACCACGGTCGAGCGGAAGTGAGGCGTGCGGGACGCGAGGCGGAGAGAAGCAAAGTGATGGCGCATGTGTGGATAAGAGAGCAAGTAGGTGGGGAGTGGGCCGTGGGCAGCCTCGGCGATGCCGCCGTGTCGCTTTGCAGCAGCGGGCGTACGGATACGGGCCGCCCGGCAGGCGGGGCCGCAGGTGAGTTGACTCTCGCCCTGGCCGAGAATCAGGGTGAAGGTGAGCCCGTAGCGACGTTGATTCCCGTGGCTGATGGTTGGGCCGTCATTGCCAGGGCTGCCGGCGACGGGCTGAGGCTGAACGGGTGGCCGCTGGCGGTCGGGCTCCGTGTGCTCCGTGACAAGGACGAACTGGTCGTCGCCGGACACAGCCCGGTCTTCTACTCCGACGAGGCACTGCCGCTGGTTGAGCCGTATCCCGGCGATGACGACCCACGGTGCCCGCGTTGCCGGCTCGCCATCCACAAGGGCGATAGCGCGAAGGGCGATGGCGCGAAGGGCGATGGCGCGAAGGGCGATAGCGCGAAGGGCGATGGCGCGGTTCGCTGTGGCTGCGGGATTTGGTACCACCAGACGGACGAATATCCGTGCTTCGACTATGGCGAAAGCTGTCTCACGTGCGGGCGGTCGACGAGCCTGGGGAGCGGGTTCAGCTGGTCCCCCGAGGAGCTATAGGCGATGCCGGATATCTCGGGACAGCCCCGTCATGGATCCGGCGCCTTTGCTGGCGCATCGTCCGTGCGCGAGAGCCTGCCGCGTGCTGACGACCGACCAGCATCTCCCGCTCAGACTTCCTCAAACGCCGCCGCGCCGGCCGCCGCGCCAGTTGAGGTAGCGGCCCCGAAAGCAGTCGCCGCACCGGCCGCCGCCGGGGCTCCGGCAATAGTCCCGGCGGCAGCCCACGCGCCGAATTCCGCAGTGGCTCCTGCGACGAATGCCCCGTCGTCGATTGGAGCCCTGGCAGCCTCGCTTCAAGCGATCGAGCTGCAAAAGCTGCTCGCCGCCCGCGGGTGGGAAGCCAGCCTGAGCCTTCCCGCCGGCGAGCAGCACCCTGAGGCCGTCAGCCTGGTCGGCCGCGAGCTCTTCGTCGATGCTTATACGCACACGAGCTATCTGACGACGTTGCATCGCAATGCGGCCTGCCTCTTCGATCACCAGACGTGGGAGATTGAGCCGATCGACGATTGCACGATCGGTGAAGTCCTCGACCGTGCGCCGGGGATCGAGTCGTCGAGCTCCGGCAGCGGAAGTACCGCGGTGGCCCTCGACCATCCGTCGGGGATCGAAGGGGCCGCGGCCATCAGTGTCGAGGGCGACGCGTTCTTGCCCTTCCTCAGATGTGCCTGTGGCTACCAGCGTACCGACGTGTGGAGGTTGCGGAGCAGCCACGCGGCGGCACCCGAGGCCTGTCCGCTCTGCGCGCGGGCGTTGTTTCTGCCTGGCTTCTTCGTTGTCGATAGCCTGTCGCAGGCAGCCGAGCAGACTGTGCTCGATCGCCGACTGAGCTCCCTTGGGCTTCGTCCCGGCGATGTCTTCTCCGTTGGCAGCGTTGAAGGCGGGACGCGCCACTTCGAGCTCGAGCCTCGCCCGGCCGAAGCGCCGCCGGCAGGCGCGACGGTTCTCGTTGCCGGGTGCGGAAACATCGGCAGCCACCTCATTTCGCACGTTGCGCGTATGGGCGCCGTCTCTCGCCTGATCGTATGTGACCACGACGTCTATGAGTCGCGTAACCTGTCCGGCCAGGAACTGGACGCGACGGACGTCGGCCGCGGTAAGGCGCTGGTCCAGGCCGAGCGCGCGAGGGCAATCCGCCCCGAGCTCGATGTCCTGGCCTTCGCCGAGCCGCTGGAAAGAGTGCCGTTCGGCCATGCGCGCGGTGCCATTCTCATCGGCTGCCTCGACTCGCGCGCGGCGCGCCAGAGCCTCAACCAGCTGGCCTGGCGGGTGAACGCTCCATGGATCGATGCCGCGGTCGATGGCGAGAGGCTGCTCGCCCGTGCCTCGGTCTACGTGCCGGGCCAGGCCTCGCCGTGCATCGAGTGCGGCTGGGATTTTTTTGATTATTCCGCCATCGAGGCGCAGACGCCCTGTCTGAGACTCGGCAAGGAAAAGGAGCACGGGCCGGCAGCCGACTCGCGCGCCGATGCAGGAGGTAGTGATGGATAATATAGCGCGCGCCTACTTTGCGGCACAGCTCGAAGAGGGAATGGCATTGGCGGCAGAATCCGACATCGTCTCCCTGCTGCCCTTGTCGCCGCAACTCTACATCGCCGGCTTCAACTGCAAAGGGCTCGTGCGCTACGGCCGTGGCTCGGTCGCGGAAGCCGAGCATTTCGAGGTCGGCATCCGCTTTCCCGACGATTACCAGCGGCGGCCGCCGTACGACGGCGAGATCGTCAGCTGGCTCGGGCCGCCGGAGGTGTTCCATCCTAACATTGCCGGTCACAACCAGTTGATCTGCATTGGGCCGATTGAGCCCGGCACGCCGCTGGTAGACCTGCTCTTTCGCACGTTCGAAGTCGTGTCCTACACGAATTTCACGCCGGTCGAGTACAACGCGCTCAACCTCGAGGCGTGCCAGTGGGCCCGCCGGAACCTGGACAGATTCCCCGTGGACACGCGCCCGCTCAAGTGGCGCGCACAGGCAGGGCCCGGTGTGGCCGGACTGGAGGCAACGACATGAAGCAGTCGCCTTCGACGCACGAAGCTACCGCTGCGGCGGTGATTGCCGCGGCGCTCGAGGGAACCGACGGCGCTCGAGAGGAGAGCCCCGGCTGCTGGTGTGTTCCCGTGCCCGCCCCGGGCGGCAACGGCCAGGGACACATCGCCCAGAACAGCAAGCCCAAGGGTAGCAAGGCGCGGAGCCGCGCGCCGCGGGACCGCAAAACCAGAGCCGGCGCGCCCCAAGGCCGTGCCAGCTGTGGCCCCGACGCCAAACGCACCGGTCGGAATATCGTGCGGGTCAGCCACGACGACGAATGGGTATGGGCGGATCTGGCCACGGCGGTCGGACCCGACTCGCCTTGGGACCTGCTCGCCATGAACGCTCACGAGCGCGGGCTGGCGAAGATCGTGCTCCGCGGTCGGGAGAGGCCGGAGGTGCTGCACGTGCGTGCGGAGACCGGCTACGACTCGGAGGTCGGCGTCGCCGTGGACGTCAGCGTTTCGATCGACGCGGTATGTGCCGCGGCCGCATGTCTCGAATCCCCGGACGACCGTGCACCGGAGTCGATCGGCAACGGGAAGAAGCGGTTGGTTGAGAGCGCCGAAGCAGAGGAGCTCTGCCAGGCTGCCGAGTGGCACTACGAGAAGCGCGACGGAAGCTTCTTCTTCGAGCTCGATGTGCCTGGTGCATTTCTGTACGCGCGGGCAACTCCGGGCGGCGGGGGAGGCTTGATGCTGACGGCCGAGCTACACAGCGGCGCGCTCCCCGTGTTGGCTGCCCGCTACGCGCTGGGCGTCATGCTGCTGCGGGTCGCCGGCTCGGTGAGGGGGGTGCGTGCCTACGCGAGCCTTTCTCGCCCTCGCGTCGAGATGGCCGATGACTCGAACGACGATCGCGCAGTGGTCGGCCTCGAGGCGCCGCTGCCGGCCGAGCCGACGGCGGCTCAGTTGCGCACCGGCCTCGAGGCGCTCTCCGTTGCGGCCCGCATGTCGCTGGCCGAGGTCCACGCCGTTGCCGCCGACGAGGGGCTGGCGCGCGCGTATCTCACCCATCACGTGTGGCCGGCGCTTTCCGAACGCACGCGCGTGGCGTGGGCGGCTGCATGGCAAGCAGAGGCAGGTGTGGACGGGGGCTCCGAGCCATTCGGCCAATCACTGGAGGCTGCGACAGTCGATTCATAACGAACGAGACACGAACAAGACCAACAAGGAGAAGAGACAATGGGACAAGCAGCAGCGATACCAATCGATATTCAGGCCAGCGACGTGTCTGGCCAGAAGACAGTGAAGGTCTCCGACATCCAGCCAGAGCTGACAATTGGAACTCTGATTAAGGGGTTGCTCGGCAAAATGGGCCTGGTGCGCCACGATTCTGCGGGCGAGCCCTTGCAGTACACGGCGCGTCTCGAGCGCGACGGCCGCCACCTCCACAGCGCGGAAAGTGTGCGGGACGCTTTGGAGGCCGACGACCGGCTCGTGCTCCAGCCCAGAGTGAATGCAGGTTGAGACAGCGACCGCCGGGCGGTGCATGCAGCGCATCCGCCCGGCGTAGCCGGAAGGGATCGATCATGAGCGCAAGCGAGTTTCGCTACACCATCGACTACTACACCGAGAAGGGAGACCGGCTCGATACACTGCCGCTCGAGCCCGACTGGCAGCCTGTTGAGGAGTGGATGCAGTTCATGGGCGTGCGAGCGGGGCGGCTCCCCGCTGTGACCGCCACACCTTCGGTCGGCCTGGAACCCGTTTGGGACGAGGATGAGGGCGAGCCGGTGGTCGGCGGCGTGCGTGCGAGCGTCTCAGGCTGTGGGCATGCGGACGATGAGCCTCTGGTTGCCGAGATCCCACGGACATTTTTCAGGGCCGCCGTGCGACGGGGCTCTTCGAAGCTCATCGACAAGGGCCTTCTCGAGTCGGGCGACCCGTACCTCTACACCGTCTCGGCTTTCAGGGCACCGGAGCCGGCCAATGGGGGCACCCCCGAGGCGGAAGATCTCGACTTCGGCTTCGAGGAGGTCGTAGAAGAGATGCCGATCCTCGAAGGCTCGATGGATGAGTTCTCTGCCCGTTCCGAGCCGACCGGCGAGCCCGCCGACGCGGAGGACTTTCCCGTGTTTGTGGCCGCGAGTGTGCTCGAGGAGGCCATGGCCCTTGCCGCGGGCGCGGACAAGGTCGAGACGGGCGGCGTGCTTGCCGGCCATCTGCGCCGCGCCGGCGCCGGCGGCGATCTGTTTCTCGAAGTGACGGCTTTCATCCCCGGGCCGCATGCCGAGTCCAGCGGTGTCAGCTTCACGTTCACCGCGGACACTTGGTCATCGGTGAGCAGGGTTCTCGAGCTGCGTGGGCTCGGAGAACAGATGGTCGGATGGGCTCACAGTCATCCCGACTGGTGCTCGGACTGCGAGCCCGAGCGCGCGAGCAAGTGCACTCTGGCGCGGCCCTTCTTTTCAACCACCGATATGCACCTCCACCGGGTGATCTTTCAGAAGTCCCATCAAGTCGCACTATTGGTAAACGAAAGCTCGATTGCCGGAATGACGACGAGTCTGTTCGGCTGGCGCCGGGGCATGGTCGCGGCGCGCGAGTTTCACATTCTAGCGGATAGCGACCCGGCAATGGCCCGGGCAGCCGAGACTGCATGAGCAAGGAGAGACGCGATGACACGACGACCGCAGAGACCCCCGACCCCGGAAACGGAAGGCAACTTCGTATTGGAGCGGCTGATGGCGTTCGGGCCCGGCGCGCCCGACGACGACGAGAAGCAGTCTTTGATGCAGATGCTACGAGGATCCTCCCCCGAGCAGTCACAGATGCTCGATGCCGCGCTCATCCGCCAGCTCGGGACGATGCACGGCGGAATCGAGAACGCCCGTGAAGTACAGGCGGAGCTCAGGGCCATCGTCGAGAAGATGTCGTCCACGCCTTGGCACCCGGCGGTCGTCTTGCGCACCGTCGAGGCGCCAATGGGCCAGCGTGTGCTGGTCTGGCACGGAGGCTCGGCCCGTCTCGTAGATGCCGACGAAGAGGTCGACATCGAAGAGCTGCGCATCGGAGACCCAGTATACCTCAGCCACGAGCTCAATCTGGTGATGGCCACGGCTCCCGCCGATATGCTGCTCGGCGGCGACACCGCCTGCTTCGAAAGGATTACGGAGGACGGCCGCTTGCTGCTCAAGTCGCGCGACGAAGAGCTGGTCGTCACGGCGGTTGCCTCGCTCGACGTCAGCGCCCTAGAGACCGGCGACACGGTTCGCTGGGACCGCGGCGCCTGCCTTGCGCTGGAGTGGCTCCCGCAGGAACGGGGGCGCAACTATCTCTTGGATGAGGTGGACCACATCACTGCCGACGGTGTCGGCGGCCAGGCGGCTGCACTCGAGAGCCTGACCTCGGCGCTCACGGCCAAGCTGATCGATCCCGAGCTCGCGAATCTCTACGATTTGTCGGGTCGGCAAGCAGTGTTGCTCTCGGGTCCGCCGGGATGCGGAAAGACTTTGATGGTGAGGACAGTTGCGGCCGAATTGCAGCGTTTGACCGGGCGCAGTTGCAAGATCGCCGTCGTCAGCCCCGGCGAGTTCGAGACTCCCTGGGTAGGTGAAACCGAGCGCAACATCCGCGCCTGCTTCGAGATGCTCAAGAAGGAGGCCGGTGACGACCTCGCCGTTCTCGTGCTCGACGAGATAGAGTCCGTAGGACGTATCCGCGGGGGGTTCGCCTCGCACTTACAAGACAAGTTTCTCAACGCGTTGCTTACCGCGCTCGACGGTTTCTCCGATCGCGGCAACGTCGCGCTGGTCTGCTGCACGAACCGCACGGACCTGCTCGACCCGGCGCTGCTCGAGCGCATCAGTGACGTGGACATCGAGGTGCCGCGACCGAGCCAGGCAGGTGCGCGGGCGATTTTTGAAGTGCACCTGCGCGAGGGGCTACCCTACGACGATTCCACTGGTGAGGTGGCTGAGGTCCGCGCGGAGATGATCGATGCGGCGGTCTCCACTCTCTACGCGCCGAATGCGGAGAATCAGCTCTGCACGGTGCACTTCCGCGACGGTAGCAAGCAGCGTGTGGTCGCACGCGAGGTCCTGAGCGGTCGCGTCATCGCGCAGATCTGCCGCGCGGCGCGCGATGCGGCCTTCCTGCGCCACAGGCGTGGCGGCACACCGGGCCTGCAGACCGGCGATCTGGATCTGGCTGTCGCGGCAACGCTTTCGCGCCTGCGCTCCACGCTCACGGTGCACAACATCGCTGCCCACCTGGACGGACTGCCGCCCGAGCTCGACGTCGTTCGCGTCGAGCAGACGGTCCCTCGCGTTGAGCGGCCCACCCGGTATCTCCATGCGGTGTGATCGGTTGCTGAAGGGCCTGCGGTCGCGTTCTTCGAACGGCGGCTCGCCGGATGGTGCGGGAACGGGAGAGACGAACCCCGATGCAAAGGATGGTGACATGGACGGATTGAAGAGCGATGGCGGGGGCGAGCGGGACAATGTCGGACTCGATGTGGCTGCGTTGGACGAGCTGGCGCTGGAAGGGTTGGCGCTGCCCAAGATGTGTGGCGCAGACGTCGAGCTGGGCAACTTCATCATAGGCCGCGACTCGCAAGAGGAAACCGGAGACGAGGCGTCACGGTTGCTGCTCGCCGCGATCGACGGGATTCCGGCGAGCTGCGCCGCCGCTTGGTACAACAAAGCGTCGGCAGCCAACGCTGCGGGTTACACGAGTTGGTACGCGCTCAGCACCTGCGACGTCCAGGACCGAGGCAGGAAATATACCCCAACCTCAGGGTCCTCCTGGTACATCGACTTGAGTCACGCCGAAGGCGCAATGTGTGAGGTTGTCAGCGCGTTCGACCATCTAGCGGTCTGGCACGCAATGCTGCGCGACGCGCAGGCCGCGCGCATCCGTGCGACTGCCGAGCTTGAAGAAGGCGAGAGCCTCGAAGTGTTGGTGAACAACAGCGATGGTATGTCGCACAGCTACGGAAGCCATTTTAATTTTCTGCTCACACGTCGCGAGTGGAACATCCTGTTCGATCGCAAGCTGCACCATCTTCAGTTCCTGGCTTCTCATCATGCATCGAGCATCGTGTACACGGGCGCCGGCAAGGTGGGTTCGGAGAACTACCGGCCCGACGTCGAATTTCAGTTGAGCCAGCGCGCAGACTTCTTCGAGTCGCTGGTCGGCGAGCAGACTACCTATAGGCGGCCGCTCGTGAACCGGCGCGACGAAGCCTTGTGCGGCAACGCCGGAAGGGATCCGTTGCGGCGCGACTCCATGGTCGGCGGAGGTGGTCTGGCGAGGCTCCACTGCATCAACTTCGACGCCGGCCTGTGCCACGTGGCTCACATACTCAAGGTCGGCGTGCAGCAAATCGTCTTGAGCATGCTCGAAGCCAACCGCGTGGACGTGTCGCTGCTGCTCGATGATCCCGTCGATGCGGTGCTGGCATGGAGTCACGACGCGACGCTGCAGCGCCGCTGCGCGACGATCTCCGGCCGTGAAGTCACTGCCGTCGAGTTTCAGCGTGGGCTCCACGAGTCGGCGGTTGACTTCGAAGCAAGGTACGGACTGCCCGGTGTACCGCGGGCCAAGGAGATCCTCGATCTGTGGGGAGACACTCTCATGAAGCTCGAGCGCGGCGCCTGGCCCGAGCTTGCCGGTCGGCTCGACTGGGTGCTAAAACGCCACGCCGTCGAGCGCGCCGCCGCTCGGCACGGATACGAGCCGGGCGATCCGGCGCTCAAGTACCTCGATCACCTCTATTCCAACCTCGACGCCGAGCGTGGGCTCTACTGGGCCTACGAGCGGGCGGGCGTAGTCGAACGCATGGTCGATGAGCAGGACATCGACCGGTTCATGAGAGAGCCTCCGGAGGATACACGGGCGTGGGCCCGGGCGATGCTGCTGCGCACCGTCGATCCGTCTCGCATCGTCAACATCGACTGGGACAAGATCCGAGTTCGCGTGCGCTCCGAGCATGGCTACGACGAGGTCGTCGATGTGAACATGCCCGATCCACTCCACGGATTCACGAAGGCAGACGCGATCGAGCCGTTTTTATCGTGGTCGGGCGACGCCGATCGCTTGGTGCGAGCGCTCGCTGGAGCGGATGAAGACGACGAACGTGACGATGATGAAACAAAAAACGCTGTGGTGGTGATGTGAAAGGACTGACGAACGCGATCTGTGTCTAATAGGAGGTAGAAGAGATGAAGCTATTCGAACCGCGCAACGACAGACCCGTCGAGCAGAGCCCGCTACACGCGGGCGGCGGCGGTAGCCCGGACGGTGAGGAAGAGGCAATGCGCGCCCAGCGGTTGCTCGATACCGGCGACCGGATACTCGACCAGAGTGTGTCGCAGGATCCCGCCGAGTACGTCAAGCGCGCGCGCGCGCGTGGAGGGCAGTAAGCGATGCCCGCGGTCCTGTTCGGTGTAGAGACGGAGTATGCGGCGACGTTGGTCGCGGCCAACGGGCGTCGCATGACGGACAGGGCCGCAGCCAGCGCGCTACTTACGCAAGCCTCGAAGATCCCGAGCCTGCCCGAAGGAAGCGGGCATGGGGTGTTCATTGGTAATTCATCTCGGGTCTACGTGGACTCAGGGTATCACCCCGAACTTTCGACTCCCGAGGTCGCTTCACCGCGAGACGCAGTTTTGTACTGCGCCGCCGGTGACCGATTGATGGCCCAGTTCGTTCGTGGGGTCGGTGAGAAGTCGCGCCTGCGCGAAGCGCTCGTGACCAAGTGCAACGTGGATTACAGCGGAACCGGCAACACCTGGGGTTGCCATGAGAGCTATCTGTACGTCAAGAAAGACGCGGATCTCGCCAAGAAGCTCATTCCGCATCTGGTCACTCGCATCGTTTACACCGGTGCCGGCGGTTTCGACAACACGTCGCATGGGTTGCGCTTTCTTATTTCGCCACGAGTGCCGCATTTGGTGTGCTCCATGTCGTATAGCTCGACCGAGCAGCGCGGGATCTTTCACACCAAGAACGAACCGTTGTGCGCCCCGCCTTACTCGCGTCTCCATTTGTTGGTCGGTGAAAGTCTCAATAGCCACCTTGCGACCTATCTCAAGATCGGCACGACGGCGCTCGTTGTTGCAGCGGTGGCGGGTGGAGACGGCGGGTCGGACGCGGGCGCTGAGCTAAACCTCGAATTTGCCGATCCGGTGCGCGCTATGCGCACCTTCTCCCGCGATCCCTCGTGCACTGCGCAGGTGGCGCTGGCGGACGGCGGTGCCATCGGCGCGACCGCCGTGCAGTATCACTACCTGCAAGCTGTGGAGAAGCGGTTGCACCTGCCGGGCATGCCTGATTGGGCCGAGGAAGTCTGTTCGATATGGCGTGAAGTGCTCGACTCCTTGGTGGTCGATCCGACCTCCATGTGCACGCGGCTGGACTGGGCCATAAAGTATGCTCTTTTCCGCCGCCGCACCGAGAGTAAGGGCGTGGACTGGGACTCGCTCGGCAACTGGGCGGCGGTCATGGATGCGCTCGACCTGGCTCTGCGAAAGAAGATCCCGGAGTGGGAGCAGGCGCCCCCCGATGCTCTGCTCGATAGTTCGCACCCGATCGGCGCCCAACTGAGGCGCTACGAGCCTATACTCGAACGGCGCAACCTCGAGTTCGAAGACCTCCCGAAGATACTGGCGCTGCGTGCCGAGCTTTTCGAGCTCGATATACGATTCGGCGACGTGAGTGAGCAAAGCCCGTTCACGAAGCTGGATGCCGCCGATTGCCTGGACCACCGTTTCTTCACCGACGAAGCCATCGAGGCGGCGATGGAGAATCCACCCTCTGGAAGCCGCGCGAAGGTGAGAGGCGAGACGATTCACGAGCTTCACAAGACGCGGCGGCGGTATCTCTGTACGTGGGATCGGATCGACGACTACGACGGCGAGCGGCATTTGGATCTGCGCGATCCCTTCGCAAAGTCGGCGAAGTGGCGGAAGTTTGAAGAGCTTAGCGAGAGGGAGGCGGCGGGGTTGATGTTTTAGCGCGGGTTATTTATGAACTCTCGTCGCGAGGCGGCCAAGCGTACGCCAGCTCGGGTCGAAAGCAGCGACGAGCGAGCACGGCCCGAGATGGTGTGCGCTTGGAAGCTGCGGCAGAGTGATTCAAGAACAATCCGGGTCAGGCTCACGTGTAGCGTCCAGGAACAGATGTCCGTCTAATCCCACCGTAAATGTGTGACACGTCCCCCATTCCGAGACCGGACAGGTAACGGAATGGGAGGACGAGATGTCGTTTTGGAACATGTAGCGACCAACTATTTTGTCCGCTCTCCAGCCGAGTAATTGCGTGACACGTCTCCCATTACATTCATGAGACCGTAATCCAATAGTATGCACTCGACGGCTCTTCGTCGAGCGCTTTCTCGCTCGGCCCGAGTCGAAGCCTCGGTCCTCAGTTTCCTTTCCTTCAGCTTCACCTCCTTTATGAACTCTCGCCTTCCGGGAAGGCGGACATGATCTCGCTCGAAGACCTCGCGCGCCGTCGATCCGTCCAGTACCGGCCGCGGGCGCTCCACATTGAGATCGTGGACGGCGGCCCCAACCCGCTGCTCGAGAGTAGACGGCTCACCGTGCCGCCTCATGGCACGCTCGAAGCTCTTGATGTCGCGCATCGAGCGCTCCTTCTTGCCGTTGTACTGCGGATAGTGGCGCGGGCCTGTGAGTTCCGTCACATCGTGCCGCCGCAGCAGCTCTCGGATCAGACCTCCATGGAAGATCGATCCGCCGTCGTGCTTGAGCACCAGCGGGGCTCCGTAGGTGGCGAACGCGCGCTCGAGGTTTTGGCATACCACCTCCTCGTCGGCCGGGCCGTGTGCGAGTTCATAACCTACCTTGAGTCGAGAGTGCTCGTCCTGGGCGACCACGAGTTCCTTCTTGCGCCCGCGCTCTTTCAGCCCCGTGCCGTCCTCGGACCACATGACATTAGACCCCACGATCTCATATCTGACCGTGGGAAGACGCCTCTCGGGCTCGTCGCGTAAATCCTCGATCACACGGGCTATCGTCGTCGCGCTCCACGAGCCCAGCCCTCGCCGCCGTGCCCACTCCTTGAGAACCCGCGGTCCCCACTGCTTGTAGTGGGCGAGGTAACACTCCCGGAGCTTCCAGCGAGCCGCCGCCGGTATGACCTCGGGTCTGCCCGAGGGAGCGCCCGTGCGCTCCCTCTCCTGCCTCTTCATCCAGCGGCCGAGACTCGCAGCCGTGATCCCCATCTCCTCGGCCATCACCACTCGGGGCCATCCTCGTCGTCGACTCTCACGTAGGAGAGTGCTTCTGAGTCTTGCTCCTCTTCCGCCGCCTCCTTTTTTTTCCCTCCTCGCCGGGCAGCGGTTGACCCCGGTCCATCTTGCGCTCGAAGTCCAGGAGCGTGCGCGTCACCTGGTACTTCGTCTTCCAGTGATTGAGCTCCTTGCCCAGCTCGGCGTTGCTCGTCTTTAGCTCCGCCCGACGCAGCTCGTCGGTCGTCTTCGCCTTGCGCCCTGGTCTCTTCGGCTCCAGTGCCTCGGTCGACGCCTGGTCCGCGGCCTCCATGGCCCGATACAGCGTCTGCCGGCTCACCGAGAACGTCCGGCACAGCTCGCTCACCGACACCTCTTCCTTGCGCGCTATCTCCACCACCCGGTAGCGCTCCTCGCCACTCAGATCTTTCCATTTCACCGTCTTCACCGATTCGTCCAAAGCTCCCGTCCTCCCCGACGGTGAACGGCGCGCCCATGCGGATCACTTCGTGGACCGCATCGCCCACCTTCACCTCGATGTCTTCGCCCTTGCGCACCACGCGGATATCGGTGCTGCCGATCTGCCCCAAGAGATAGAGAGGCGGCTGCGTCTCCTGTCCGAGCGCCATGCGTAGCGAGTTGTCCTGGCAACCTTGCTTTACTGCCTCCTCCACGTCCTCGGCCAAGCCGTAGAAGCGGTCGGCCGGGCAAGCGCCGTCGATGCCCTGATGAGGACGCTGGTGATTGTAATAGTGTACCCAATGATCAAGGCGCTGGCAGGCATCTGCAAAGGAGGCAAAGACGGCTTCCTCTAAGAACTCGCGCCAGATCGTCTGCCAGAAGCGCTCGATCTTACCCAGCGTCATCGGGTGGTGCGGCGCGCTGCGCACGTGTTGCACGCCTTGCTGGCGTAGCACCTTCTGGAACCTCGTCTCGCCGCGCCATGCGACGAACTGCCGACCGTTATCAGAGAGGATCTCGCGCGGCGCTCCCCACTGTCCAATCGCACCCTTCAAGACCTCGAGCACCGCCTCGGCTGTCTGCTGGCGAAACAGGCCCCAGCCGACCAGGTAGCGAGAGTGATCGTCTATGAGGCCGATGAGGTAGACCGGGTACATGCGCTTTAGCTGGAAGGTGAAGATGTCGGTCTGCCACATGGCGTTGGGGCACGAGCGCTCGAAGCGGCGCACGCCCGGAGCGCGGCGGCGTCGCTCGGGCGGTGGATTGCCGAGGTCGGCGTCGTTTACGACAGTGCGCACCTTCTCGGCGCTTACCTCGAGGCCCTCACTGCGGCGTAGGTCGTCGCGGATCCGCCGCACCCCGTGCTCCGGGTTCTCTCGGCGACGCGAGACGATCTTCTCCTCCAAGACCGAGCACTGCTTGCGGACGGATATCGAGGAGGCTTTGCGGCAAAGACCCTCCGCGCCGGTCTCGCTGTACTCCTTGCGCCACTTGTAGATCGTGGCCGCGCCCACACCGACGAGCTCGCCGACCTCCTCGGCCGAGAGCCCCGTCTCAAGCGCCTCGATGGCCAGGACCTTCACCTCCATCGCCACCGGCGGAGAGCGCTTCACTGTCCTCTTCTTCTTCTGAACACGCCCGGCATCCTCGGCCTGCAGCGCCTTGTCGATTGGCTTCTCTCTTCTTTTCCAGAACGACATTTCGTCCTCCTATTCCGTTACCTGTCCGGTCTCGGAATCGGGGACGTGTCACTTGATTACGGCGGGATTAGACGGACATCAGTTCCTGGACGCTACACCGGCGCAGAACGGGATGATCGAGCGCTTGACCGTCCTTCTCTTCTTCTGAACGCGCCC
>PIVZ01000435.1 GCA_003354045.1 bacterium | reverse complement strand
CGCCGCTGTTCAACCTGCTCGGTCTGCCGTCTGTGGCGGTACCGGTGGGCGTGGAAAACGGGTTGCCCCAGGGCGTGCAGCTGATCGGATCTCGCTTTGCCGAGTCGCTTTGTCTCGACGCGGGCCAGGCGGTCGAGTCGGCGCTGGGCGTGCTGACCCCAATCGACCCGATAGGCTAGGCGGGCTAGGAATATTCTCATGGAACTCGCGAGGCGCACCCCTGGACCGGGGTGGGGATGGGCACTCGTCTACGAAAAGGATAATCTTGAAGCGGAGGGTGCGAGGATGGAGAGAACAGGTGAATCCCACGACACGAGACGAACACCTCTCACGCATCGCCGAGCAGGGCTACACTGTGATCGAGAACGCGATCGAGCCCGAATTGATCGACGAGCTCGATTCTACGCTCGAGGAGCTAGAGCGAGAGCTGGCCGTAGAGCCGGCCGGTAACGCTTTCGAAGGAACGCGGACGCTGAGGGTCTACAATCTGCTGGCCCGCAACCGTGTGTTCGAGAGCATCCCCGTACACCCCTCTATACTGCCGGTAGTAGAGGGCGTGCTCGACGGCGGCTGTCTGATCTCCTCGCTCTCATCCATCAAGTTACTGCCGGATGAAACCGAGCAGCCGTTTCACGCCGACGATCAGCTCATGTCGATTCCGCGCCCGCATCCCGCCACGGTCTGCAACAGCATGTGGGCACTGACCGACTTCACCAAGACCAACGGCGCGACCCGCATCGTCCCCGGTTCGCACCTCAACGATGCACCCCCCGAGTACGGCCCGTCCTGCGAGAGCATCGCTGCGGAGATGCCACGCGGCAGCGTCCTCGTATGGAACGGCTCCCTGTGGCACGCAGGCGGCGCCAACCGGAGCGACAAACCGCGCACGGGAATAGCGATGAATTACTGCGCCGGTTTCATCCGCCAGCAAGAAAACCAGCAGCTTGGCATTCCGCTGGCAACGGTAAAGCGGTTCGAGCCGAGGCTGCAGGAACTGTGTGGTTTCGGTATCTACAACGGCCTCATAGGCCACATCGACAAGCAAAGCCCGGCCGAGCTCATGCTCGCCGGGACTGCATCGGGAATAGTCTGGGACGGTTGAGCACTACCGGTCATTGTCTGTAGCCGGCGAGCGCATATGCTAGGCGCGACAAGTGCGGCTGCGCTCTTCCGACGAAGCCTCCGGAGTGATCATGAACGACGAAATCCTCTTCGACATCAATGACGGCATCGCAACGATTACCTTCAACCGCCCGGAGGCGTTGAACACCTTCACCGGCGACATGGTGGATGGCCTCGGCGAGCTTTACCGACGCTGCGACGAAGACGACGAGGTAAAAGTCGTCATCGTCACCGGCAACGGCAAAGCGTTTTGCGCAGGTGCTGAAATCGCCGGCGACGGGGACACGTTTCAAACCGACAACATAATGGATTTCAGCTCCTGCCCGCTCAGTGTCCAGGCCTGGGACGTTCGAAAACCGGTGATAGCCGCCGTGAACGGTCACGCCATAGGCGTGGGTCTGAGCGTAGCCGCGCAGTGCGACATACGAGTCCTGGCCGCAGAGGGTAAGTACGGTTTCTTACAAAACCGTCGTGGCGTGGTGGCGGACTTTGCCATCGGCCACGTGTTGCCACGTCTGATCGGTTTCGAGCGTGCCTTCGAAATGATCGTCCGCGCTCCTCGTATAAGCGGTACCGAAGCAGGGGAGTGGGGCCTGGCCAGCCGTGTGGTGCCCGCCGATCAGGTCATGGATACGGCAATGGAAATCGCCGGAGACATGGTGGTGAACTGCTCGCCGCTAGTCATGGGCATCCACAAGAGACTGATGTGGAAGGGCCAGCATATGTCCCGCGAGGAATACATCGAGCTGGAAACCCGAGTGCTTCACCACACCATCAACGCCCCCGACGCCGCCGAAGGCGGCATGGCATACTTCGAACGCCGCCCCCCACAATGGAAATCCAGCGTAACCAAAGACTGGCCGGAGTTCTAGGGGGTCAAGTCGCGGCTTTCGACTTCTAGGGTCTCTAGGGGGTCAAGTCGTGGCTTTCGACAGCGGGGCAACGCTAACCCCTTCGCATTACTAGCGGGGCTGTGCCGCCAGAGGGACACTCGCATCATCGTCCCCGAGCTCGAGCGCTTCGTCGAGGCTCAGGTATCTGTGCGCTATACGGTCCTCGAAGACCTCGACCACTCGGAAGCCCGAGGGATCGTCGCCCATCGGCATTCCTATGGCGCCGGTCGTGACCAACTCTATGTCTCCGCACTCGCGGTAAATGTTGCGGTGTAAGTGGCCGCTGAAGACGCCGTCCACCCCGTACTTTCTCAACAGCTTCAAGTAGGCACCTCTGTGCCTCATGCTGATGTTGAAATACCAGCCGAGCTCGTCCGGCGATTCGATGAACAATGGGCGGTGCTGAAACACCAGGATGTGGGCGACGTCTTCTCGTTGCGCCTTCTGCAGCTCAGCCTCGAACCAGGCGAGCTGCTCGGCCGCCTCGTCGGCAACTTTCTTGGGATCGTTGACGATCTCGCTGTTGATGACGATCCCGTACACGTTCCCATGTTGGAAGGAATACCAATCGTTGCCGAACCTCGAGCGATATTGCTCCAGTGATTTCCGCGTCGGGTGGTTTCCCACGTCGTGATTGCCCGGCAAGAGATAGAGCGGGATGTCCGGACTGAGCTTTGCGCGGATCCGTTCGAATTCCGCCAACTGACCGTCGTGGTTGGCGTCGTTCACGAGATCGCCGGTCATCACGATGAACGCCGGCCGCATGCGGTTTGCGGCCTCGATGGCCTTCTCGAACGTCGCCGTCTCCGCCGTGAAGTCATCGATCCACGTGATTTCGAAACGCGAGAAGAAAAGGGGGTTCGCCGTGAGGCCGAGCTGCGGGTCGCTCATCTGGATGAAGAAGAAGGGCTCCGCAGTTGCCGGAGCGGCCGTCGGCTCAGCGCCGCACGCACTCGATCGCAGCAACGCCGGCTCGGCGGCGATCAAGAGGACGAGAGAGAATAGGGCGGCGACTGTGCGGACTTTGATCTTCATGATGGCACGGATGGCTATCACGACCGGCGTATCGCTGCCAAGCGGAGAAGGGGAGCAAGGATGCGCCCTCGCGCAGACAGGCGGCGCAAGGCAGACCGCCACCAGTCCTGCCTTTCATCGCGAATTTGACCCGCAGAATATCATAAGATAATAAATACTAACTTTCGGTCCGTAGCGGCACCCCTGGCGGGCCGACCGGGCAAGAGCAAGAAATGAGCACTTCCATCGAACGGCACGTCGGCGCCGCTCCCGCCCTGGCCACCAAGATCGAGCCGACGCAGAGCCGCGCGCGGGCGACGGTGGCACGCATCCTCGACACGTCAGCAGTGCTGCTCGAGGAAGTCGGGGTGCAGGGCCTCAACACGAATCTGATCGCCGAGCGCGCCGGTATCACGGTGCCGACTGTCTACCGCTACTTTCCCAACAAGTTCGCCGTTCTCAAGGCCCTCGGCGAACGCCTGTTCGAGCGGCTCAACGACGTCTATGCACCCATGCACGAACGCGGAGAGTTGCACCGGCAGCCGATTGAATCGATCGTGCTCGGGTTCGACCAGACGCTGGCGATCATCCGTGAAGAGCCCGGCGCGATTGCCATCATGCGCGCACTGCGCGCGGTGCCGATTCTCGAGGAAGTTTTGAGAAGTTCGCACGAGCGGGTTGCGACTTGGTTCGCGACCGCCATCGAAGTGGCCCGCCCCGATCTCTCGGCCGAGCGGCGGTGGACGATTGCGCGGATGTGCGTGGAGATCAGCTACGGCAGCTTCGAGCTGGCTCTCACCGATCCGCGCCTCGATGTCGATGCCGTCATCGCGGAGCTCGAACGCAACCTCGATGCGTACTGGGCGACGTATGCTTCAGGTCGGAAATCGCAGAGTAAGAGTAAACAGTGAGCGGAGGTGTTCCCATGTTGATAGATCTACCCACCGGATTCGTGGAGCTCAAGAAAGGCGAGGTCATCGACACCGTCACGACGCGGATCAAAAACGGAGAAGACGCTCTTGCCATCCTCGAAGATGCGCGCCGCGCGATGATCGTCGTCGGCGAACAGTTTCAGGAGGGGACCCTGTTTCTGGCGCAGATGTTGCTGGCTGCCGAGATGTTCAAAGAGATAGCAGCGCTTCTGCAGCCGGGCCTCGACAAAGCGCGTCCGGCCGAGTCCCTGGGCAGCGTGGTGCTGGCGACTCCGAGAGGGGATATCCACGATCTCGGCAAGAACATCTTCGCGACCATGCTGTCGGTGCATGGCTTCGAGGTGCACGACCTCGGGGTGGACGTCGAGCCTTCGCTGGTGGTGGAAAAGGTCAAAGAGGTCAGGCCCGCGTTCGTCGGTTTCTCTGCCCTCATCACGACCGCCTTCGCCAGCATGAAAGAGACCGCGGAGCTGTTCGAAGGGGAGCGCATGCGGGATTCTTTCAAGCTCATGGTCG
>PIVZ01000434.1 GCA_003354045.1 bacterium | reverse complement strand
TGGAAGCGCATAAGCTGGGACGAGGCGCTCGATACCGTGGCCGACGGGATCATCGCGGCTGCGACCGAGCACGGGCCCGAGACCGTCATCTACGAGGAGGGCACCACCAACATAGACTTCGGCCCGGGCTCGGCCGGCGAGTTTCGCCTGGCACGGGTGATCGGCGCGAGTGTGGTGGAGAGCTGGGCGGGCGTGGGCGACCTGCCGATCGGGTGCATCCAGACCTGGGGAATGTTCAACTGCGAAGGGACCAGCGACGACTGGTTCCTCTCCGACTACATTCTCATCTGGAGCGGCAATCCCGTCTACACCCGCATCCCCGACATGCACTTCGTGACAGAGGCCCGTTACCGCGGCGCGCGTGTGGTGGTGATCGCACCCGACTACAACGCGACCACCGTACATGCCGACACCTGGCTCAACCCGCGGGTGGACTCCGACGCCGCCCTCGCGCTGGCCATGGCACAGGTAATCATCAGCGAGGGACTCGCCGACGACGACTACGTGCGCGAGCAAACCGACCTCCCTTTCCTGGTGCGCCTCGACGACGGACGTTTCCTGCGTGAGAGCGAGGTCACCGAGGGTGGCCGGGACGACGCCTTCTACGTCTGGGACGAAGCGAAAGGGAAGCTCGAGCTGGCACCCGGAAGCCAGGGAATGAAGAAGCCGACTCTCGCTCTCAACGGCATTGTGCCCGCGCTCGAGGGTCGCCGCCGCGTGCGGCTGGCCGACGGCGACGAGGTCGAGGTCGAGCCCGCCCACGCTTTGCTGAGACGCAAGCTCGACGCGGCTTACACGCCCGAGTCGGTCTTCGAGCCGACCGGCGTCGGCGCAGAATCGATTCGCCGTGTCGCACGTGAGATGGCGGCAGCACGCTCGGCAATGGTCTTCAGCTCGCTCGATGCCTGCAAGCATTACCACAGCGACCTCATGCATCGCTCCCTGGCCCTTCTGATGGCGTTGACCGGTAATCAGGGGCGCAGCGGCGGTGGGCTGCGGGTGTCGGCCTGGTGGGGGACATCGGGCTTCGAGGAGCTGAGCCAGGTGGTGCGGCGGCCCTGGTGGCAGGCGTTGCTCATGAAGTTCATGGGCCGTCCGCCGGTGCGTCTCATCGAGGACATCCTGATCAAACACACCCGCGAACGGCTGCTCACTCCGTTGATCCCGTGGCTCTACGTCCACGCGGGCTACGCCGAGACGATGGGAGCGCCCGAGTACAACGACCCCGAACGTCCCCTGTCGAACGACGACGCGCTCGCGACCGCCATCGAGCGTGACTGGATTCCCGTCTATCCGCGTCCGGGCAAGGATCCGAAGGTGTTGCTGTTCAGCGCCCCGAATCCGCTCCGACGTTGGCCGTCGCCGCAGATAGCGCTACGCAACCTTTGGCCGAAGCTCGATCTGATCGTCAACGTGAACTTCCAGATGTCTACCACCGGCATGCACAGCGATCTCATCCTTCCGGCTGCGGCCTACTACGAGAAGGACGGCATCAAGTACCCGCAATCCTACCTGCCCTACGTCGTGCTCGCCGGTAAGGCCGTCGAACCGCTCGGAGAGGCACACGACGAGTGGTGGGTTTTTGGCCAGCTGGCGCGCCGCATTCAGCAGCGCGCCATCGATGGTGGGGTGAAGCCGGTCGAAGACCCGACCGGTCGTGAGATCGATCTCACGAAGGTTTTCGACGCGTGGAGCGACGATGGCAGCTACGATCCTTCCGACATGCGGCCGGCCATGGATTACATCTTCGATCGCTCGGAAGTCTGCGACGGCAAGTCGTGGGACGAAGCCATCACACGCGGGGTCATCCCGGTCAGGCAGAACGGCCACTACAGCTCAGCCAACGCAATGTGCAGCGACACGGACTTCAGCAAGCCGCTCTATCCCAACGCCTGGCAGGTCGAAGAGAAAGAAGCGTGGCCGACCTTGACCGGCCGCCAGCAGTTCTACATCGACCACGAGTGGTTCCTGGCAGCAGGCGAGGCCTTGCCAACGCACAAGGAACCGCCGTCACCGGGCGGCCCCTACCCCCTGCGCCTCACCGGCGGCCATACCCGTTGGAGCGTCCACGCGATCTGGCGCTCGAGCGAGCTCATGCTCAGGTTGCAGCGCGGCGAGCCGGATCTCTGCCTGAGCGAGGCCGATGCACGTGCGCGAGGCATTCGCGACAACGACCGCATCCGAGTGTCGAATGACGTCGGCGAGTTTACCTGCCTCGCCAAGGTGAGCCCTTCGGTGCAGCCGGGTCAGGCCGTGATCTACCACGCATGGGAACCGTTCCAGTTCGCCGGCCGCAAGGGTCAGCAAGAGCCGGTGGTATCGCCATGGAAGGCCCTGCACGTTGCCGGAGGCTACGGCCAGCTCCATTATCGCGCATACTACGGGGCGCCGAGCCACGGGCCACGCGGGACCAGAGTGGAGGTTTCACTCTCGCAGGCTTGATCTTCGGCGACTGGGCTTGGTCCGGCCAGGCTTGGTCTGGCCATGCTCGGTGCGGCCAGGCTTGGTCCGGCCTCGATAGCCGGCTGCCGCTCCCTTTCGGTCACCAGCACCATCAGCGCCGGCGCCAGGCTCATATCGGTGAGGAAGGCCACGCTTGTGGCCACGCTGCACAGCATCCCGAAGGTCGCCACGTTTCGCATGTAGGCAATCGTGAAGATGAGAAAACCGGCGGTGAGCACCACCGACGTGAACAACATCGCCATCCCCGTGGTCTCGAGAGTCTCGCGTACGGCATCGTGGGCGTCGCCGCTACGAACGTAATTGCGGTTGAACCCGTGCATGAAGTGGATAGTGTCGTCCACGGCCAGCCCGATGACGACGCCACCTATCACCAGGGTCGTCAGCCCGACCGGTATGTCGGCCCATCCCATCAGGCCCAGCATCAGGACTATCGGCACCAGATTCGGCACCATGCTGAGCAGCCCACGCCTCACGCTGCCGAGCATGAACATCATCAACGGCGTTATGATGACGAGCGCCATCGTGTAAGAGCGCGCCATCGTCACGTTGACTGTCGAGGCGGCGCGCGCCAACACCGCGCTCAAGCCGGTCAGCGTCACCTCGGCGGAGTCGCCGAGCGCGGTTTCGATATTTCGCTCGAGCGTTTCGAGGAACTCCGAATAGAGCATCCAGTCGGTCCAGGGTAGCTTCATGGTCACGCGCGCCTTGCTGAACTTCCAATCGACGACGTCTTCGAGATCGTCCGAACCGCTCATCTCGAACAGCAGTAGCTCTTGGGCGACCAGCTGCCGGTCGTCAGGAATCACGTAGAACTCGGCACTGTTCGCGTTCAGGGCCCGGTGGGTCTCTTTGACCACGTCCACTATCGAGATCGTCTTACCAACGTGGAGATCGCCGCTACGGATCGATTCATTGGCGACGTGTATTCCGTCGAGCCGCCTCAGCAACTCCGGTGAATAAAGGCCGTTCTCGCTTCCTGTCGATATTATCGCTTCGAGAACCATCGAGCCGTCAAATGCTCGGTCCACCAGCCTGCTCGCGACTTGCACCGGGTCGTCTTGCGGAAACCATCTGAGACCGTCCTCGGCAAAGCGAAGCTGGGCCAATCCAACGACCGCTACGACAACGACGGCAGCCCAAGCAGTGACAGTCGCGCGAGGCCAGCGGCTCGAGAGGACGCCGAAGCTGACCACCAAGCCTACCAGCCTCGCATGGCGCCGCTCCTGCGGCGCACTTACCAGTCGCAGGGGGACGACGGTCAGCAGTGCCGGCAGCAATACTACCGTGTACACCATGGCCAACACGACGCCGATCGGCGCTACCATGCCGAGATGGCTGACGGGAGCTACTTCCGCCCATACGAACGACAGCAGCCCCGCCGCCGTGGTCAGGCTGGTCATCAGCACGGCCAGGCCGGAATGGCCGAGAGCGTAGACAATAGCCTCCCCTTTGGCGGTCCCTGCCCGCAGGCGCTGAAAGAAGATGACCAGAATGTGCACCGAGTCGCATACCCCTACGGTCAGAAGAAAGGGTGGAAGGATCTCTGTCGTAAGGGTCAGGGGAATGCCGAGCAGGACCATGATCCCCAAGGTCGAAGCCAGAGAGAGCATGACGGTCGTGAGCGGCAGGATCACGCCGAGCGCGCGCCTGAAGACCACGTACAGGATGATTACGATGATCACCATCGATACCCCGAGTAGGGTCCCGAAGTCTCTCTGCGATTGCTCGTTGAGACGTTCTTCCACTACGGCGGTGCCGGCCAGGTACATTTCGAACCCGGGAGCCTGGTGACGGGCGATCACTTCGCGAATGGCGGCCAGGTGTTCCTTGTGCTCCTCGTAGGTGAGGTAAGCGGGCTCTTGAAGCGACCTCTGTTCCGTGGCGCTCTCGCCCACGCCGGTCATGATGGCGTCCGCGCTCCCACCATTCGTGCCGGCGCCAGTGCGCCCAGCATGGCTCTCCAACGCCGAGTATGCGTACGGCTCGATCAGGACCGATGTGAAGCGACCATCCCT
>PIVZ01001014.1 GCA_003354045.1 bacterium | reverse complement strand
CGAAAGCCGCGACTTGACCCCCTCTACTTTCGCATGTGCCAGATCAGGTCGGTGACGCCGGGATCCCGGCCGAGTTGGCTCAGCAGTGTGGTCAGCTGGCCGCGGTGGTGGGTTTGGTGGTTGAAGAAGTGGGTGAGCGCCCACCACAAGGGATGCTCTAGCGTGCCGGAGCGGCGGGTCTCGTAACTCAGTACCGAGTTCAATGTCTCGCCCTTCAGCCCCGCTACGTACTTCTCGATTTCGGCATCGGTCTGTTTGCGCTGGCGGCGAAGCTCGGCGAAGTCCTGGTAGAGCCAGGCATCGAGGCCGCTGAACTGGATGGGATTGCCGTCGCTGTCGCGGGGCAGGCAGGCATCCGGGTCTTCTGTGAAGCGGGCCAGCCAGTGAGTGTCGGCCAGCACCAGATGGTCGAGGGTGCCGTGGATCGAGCCGAAGAAAGCGCCGCGGTCGAGCTTTCGTTCGTCGTCGTCGATCTCGCTGCACATCGTGTAGATGCGCTCGTTCATCCATGTGTTGTAGGCGGCGAGCTTTACGTATTGCTCGACCATCGCCGTTGCCGAATCGTCAGGCGGTGCCATGGCAGCTCCTCCGAGCCCCGCTCTGTGAATCCTCAAGCGATCGGGGCTAGGGTTGCGACAGGGCCGCCAGCCTACACGAGCGGGCGGCAGATTAGGAGGAAGAAAATGAGATTTATTCTCTGGCCGCGGCTACTGGTACTCGGCGCGTTCATCATGGTGCTCGCGGGCGGCTGCACGCAGGAGTCACAGAACCAGCTCGGCCGGGCCTTGCAGAACTGGACCGGCACCGACGGAGTGCTCGACGTGCTGGCCGGCAACAAGGTCTACATGCGCTTCATCAAGATCGACAAGCTGAGCACAGCGCGTGCGACCTCGGACTCGGGCACCCGGCCGTACCGCTACGGCTACGGCGTCGTAGACGAGAACTTCAACCACGTGGTCGATCCGGGCGAGAACAAAGTTTACTTCGAGTTCAGCGACTACTCGACGCAGTACGTGTTCTACGACAACTACAATCGTTGAACGAGACCGCGCGGGGCGGGCGACGCGGCGTCGCCGATTTCGGCTGGCCGCATCGCGCCGGG
>PIVZ01000433.1 GCA_003354045.1 bacterium | reverse complement strand
CTTGCACTCCGAAGCTCTCACCATAGAGGCACGCCTCGGGGTGCTCGGCCCTGAACTTGCGGATTGCCTCATAGGGCCGCTCGCTCGACGCATCAGGCAAGCGAAGCTCGACGAGATCCTTGATGTCGTTGACGGCGGGCTGGAGCACCTCGAGGTAAGGGCCGACCATACCGCGGACGGACCCGAAGGCATCACGAATGCGCAGCGAGCCGTCCACGTCCGCGATTCTCTCGCCCATGTTGTCGATTGCCACCCCGACGGTGACCAGGTCCGAGCCCAGATCCAGCGCGTATTCCTGGTTCACATAGAAGGAGTAGAGAACGGGCATGAACGCCGTCTCGCTATTCGATTGCGCCTTCGCGCCCAGCGAGAATGCTTCCCACATCGAGCGGCCCGTCGCATTGTGAGACTCGTCCGAAGCGGGCTGGAACTCCGCCATCAGCCGGCACCCGGCGTGTGGGTTGAGCCAGGTCATCACGGGCACCCGGTCCACCGGGAGACCCTCGACGGTCGCCCGGACACGCTCGCGCGAAGTCATCTGGCTCTTCACTTCATCGACCATGCATCCCGACCGTTTCGTCACGACGCCGAGCAGGCATAAAAACCCAGGATTGCAGGTTTCACAAGTCGTCGTCGGGGCTCAGCTCCGTTTCCGAGCGCCCTCCCCCGGCAAGAGGTCGGAGAGTCGGGCGAACACCGGTTGCAATTCGCTCTTCTGGCAATGATATTGGTTGTTCGTCGGTAACGTGATGAGTCGAGAAAACCGATCAGGCCGTCTGCGGACGGTATTTGTCTGCGCCATCGGTGGGCTGGCTTCAGGCTTCGCCTGTGTCGAGCCTGCGCACGCGTACATCGATCCGGGCACCGGTGGGCTCTTCGCCCAACTCTTACTCGGCGGCGTGGCCGGTGCGCTAGTCATAGCAAAGCTGTACTGGGCCAAGATCACCGGCCCTTTCCGCCGCGGCAAGAAAACACAAGGTGACGCCTGACATCGTCTTCGACGGCGGATCTTTCAAGGATCCGGCCGGTCGCGTCTTCTTTCACGACGGTGCGGTCTTTCGCACGCTGAGTGAGGATGCCCGCGAACGCTTCGAAGCGCTCGTCGCATGTGGTCTCTACGACGACCTGCTGAACCGAGGGCTCATGGTGAAGACCAAGCTTCGGCGGACCGCCGACCTGGGTCTGCCAGTCGATACGTTGGGGGCGTCGGTTCTCGAGCACGAGCGGTTGCCGTTCATCTCCTACCCCTATGAGTGGTCGTTCGACATGCTGCGCGACGCCGCGCGAGCCACCTTGGTCATCATCGAGCTGGCTCTCGAACAGGGGCATACCCTCAAAGACGCGACCTCGTTCAACATACAGTTTCGCGAAGCAAAGCCGGTACTGATCGACGTCCTGTCGCTCGAGCCTTACCGGGAAGGCGAACCGTGGGTAGGTTACAGCCAGTTCTGTTCCAGTTTCCTCTATCCGCTGATGCTCTCTGCGTACAAAGGCGTGGACTTCCAGCCCGTGCTTCGTGGCATGCTCGGTACGATTCCCGTTGAGTACATGTCGGGCTTGCTCGGTCTTGCCGACCTGAGACGACCGGGAGTGCTTGCTCACGTGAAGGCTCCGGCGCGCCTACAGCGAAGCTTCGAGAAGACTGACATAGAGGTATCCGAACGATTCGCCGAAATCCGATATTCCAAGACCAACATCGTCTCGCTGCTCGGACGCCTCGCGCGCACGATCGACCGTATGCAATACCGGTCGGAGCAGTCGACGTGGACGGGATACTCGGTTGATAACACTTATACGGCGGAGGCGGCGCGCGAGAAGACCGACTTCATCCAACAGGCGATGGGCGAGCGGCAACCGGCGCGGGTGTGCGACCTCGGAGCCAACGTGGGTGTCTACTCGGAGCTGGCCGCGCAGGCCGGCGCGCACGTACTGGCCATGGATTCCGACGCGGCAACCGTAAACGCCCTTTACGCCGCTCAGAAGGTCGGCAAGCGCTCGCCGCGGATACAGCCTCTAGTGGTTGACCTGGCCAACCCCTCACCGTCGATGGGATGGCGTCTCATGGAGCGTCGCTCGCTGGCCGAGCGAGCGGAAGCCGATTTCTTCATTGCCGTAGCGTTGGTGCATCACCTGGTCATTTCGTCGAACATCCCGGTCGCCCAGTTCGTGGAGTACCTGCGCGCAGTGGCACCGGCGGGCGTGACCGAGTTCGTAACGAAGGACGATCCGATGGTCGAACAGCTTCTCCGACGACGTGAAGACGTGTTCGCCGACTATGAGCTCGCCACATTCACGGCAGAGTTGGAGAAGCACTTCGCCATCGTGCGCACGCACCAGAGCGACAACGGCACACGCTTCCTGTTCGCCGTGGCCGAGAGGTAGCGGGCGCGCGGAGCCAACGGCCCGTCCATTACCGATTCGAGCCCGCACCGGCACACGAAGGCAGCCTCGGGCTAGTCGCCCCGAGCTTGGCCGCGCGTGTTCGGCTCGAGCGGCGTCGCTTGACCACCCGCGAACTTCGGCATCTCGCGCGAGGTCAGTCCCTTTATGCCGATCGCCAGATAGACGTGGCGCGAGGGAACCCAGTCGAGTCCGTCCGGGACTCCGCCCGCGTTGACGACGCGTTCGAGCAACACGTCGATTGGCAGCATCCTGTCATCGTAGCGCCCCACACCGCCCGGCGGCTTGAACGCGAACAAAGTCGAGAACGAATCCACGTAATCGACTTCCGACAACGTATTCTCGTACTTGAGCTTGGGCGGTCCCAGATCGATACGCGATCCGTGGTCGCCATGGACCACGATCGTGGTGTCGTCAAACTTGCCGGCGTCGCGCATGCCGGCAAACAGCTCGTCCAACAACCGGTGCGTACACAAGACCTGCTCGAGGTAGGCCGGGTATCTGACGGCTCGTGAACGCGCATCGTTGCGTCGCGGGAAACTCAACGGAGAGCCGGCATTGAGCCAATCTGCCGTTCTCGGCCGTAGACGGCACTCGGCGTCGTATGCGTAGGGATAGTGCGGCAGGAACAAATGGGCAAAGATGAGCGATCCGGGCTCGATCGCCACCAGCTCGCGCCCCACGCGCTCGGCCATCCGCATGGCCGACACCGGGCTCAGCCTTCCCACCGTGGTGTCCCACGCCGGCAGCGACGGCCACCCATCGGGCAAGGACGTTCGCAACTGAGCGTAACCCGAACGGAACTCGCTGAGGACGAAGGACAGGCGAATATACATCGCGATCATCAGCCGCATCTTCTCGCCCGTCGGCAGCGCGGCTCCATCGATCGATTCGAGGGTCTCGGCCTCGTATGTAATGCAGCTATGGATGTCGATTTCCCCTTCGCTGCGACAGAAATCGACGTAGTCGGGCTGATAGACGTGGATCCGATAGCCACGCTCGGTCATCGTCTCGAAATACAGGTTCTCCTCGAGAGGCATGCCCTCGACGAACCTCTTGCTGTAGTAGCGAAGAGGCCGGTCGCTGGCGCTCAGGTTGAGAACGTTGGCAAGCGACTGATCGCTGTCGTAGTAGCGACTGTAGGCCCGGCCGAATAGCTGGAACCCCCAGCGCAAGTAGAAATCGCGAATAACCGCCGCTACGTGCCCATCGGCGTCGAATTCACGCGGGATGCCTTCGATCCCTATCTGCTCGTCGAGAATAATATGCACGACCGGAGGCAAGCTGGTGTCGCTCGATTCAATCGTCGGCGAGACGTACTCCGCCCGTACGCTCTCCCCTGCCGGCGTGAGCAGGGTCGTGACTAACATGGTGGCGAGAACAACCGAGAGTATCTTCGATAGATGGTCTCGCAACAGCCAGCAGGGAACCGCGGCCGCAGCTACCATGCATGGCAATCCGGGCCCCCACGACTGAAACCAATCCGTCTGAATGTCGGCGAACAGAGCGATGAGCACGGCCGCGAGAGCGGCGCCGAACGACGGGCCGCCCGCGACCATCGTCAAGCCGAAGGCGCATCCCGCCCCCGCGAGAATCGCCAGCGATTCCAGCGACTCCGGCGTCAGCAGCGAGTAACCGTTGTGGCGCAAGAAGACCACAAACGGCGTGACCAGGAGGAGGACGCCCGTGAGCACGCCCGTCGCGTACTCGCCCATCCTGCGGGTCATCCTCACGCATCAACCTCCGTGCACATCCTACGCGAAGGCAGCGCTACCGGATAGTGGGCCACTCCGACGCTGACCAGGTCCGAGCCCGAGAAGCGTACGAGTCCACTGTTTCAGACGTCACGACCCGTATCGGTTACAGCCAGCCGTCCTCCCTCATCTCCACCAGGGACTTCTTGAACGCATCGATGACGATGTCGGCATCTTCCTCGGTGTGCGCAGCCGACATGAACACCGTGTGGAGGTCCGGCAGGTACACCCCATGATATCTCAGATGCTGGCACAGGATTTCCTGTTTGATCAAATCATCGACCCCGCGAAGATCACGAGGGCTCGTTATCGGTCCGGAAATGAAA
>PIVZ01000432.1 GCA_003354045.1 bacterium | reverse complement strand
GGATCTTGCGTGCCGCGACACCTTGGACGCCCAGCCCGCCGTCAACCCCCGCAAGCTTCACGGTCATGAGATCCTTACGAGTACTGTCGTTCTCGAGCCAGCCCGCCGTTATCACGTCGCCGCTGCCATCCAAGGCCACGCTGACGGCCTCGTCCACGGCGGGGTCGTCGAGAGTACCGAAACTGCCAGGAATCGCCCGTTGCCAAACGACCACGCCGTCGCTCCCCTGAAGCTTCGCCACGGCGAAGTCGTCGCCGCTTCCGTCTACTACGGCATCGTCGAGCACACCGGCAGCAAAGACGTCGTCAGAGCCGTTCAAGACGACCGCGGAGGCCTTGTCGGAAGAATCAGCCGGATCTCCCGGCGTTCCGTCTATCTGCGTGATCCAGTCCTCGGCTCCCGTGCCGCCGTCGAGCTTGACGACAGTGAAATCACGCCGGTCCGCGTCATCGTCGAGGATTCCGGCAACCACTACATCCTGGTTACTGTCGATCGCCACCGCCGCGGCCCGGTCCAAGCCCAAGCTCTCGGTGCCGTCGATTTCGGTCCGCCAATCCTCGGCGCCGGTGGTCGAATCCAGCTTGACTACGGCGAAGTCGTCACCGCTTGGATCGTTGTCGATCACGCCGACGGCGATCACGTCGTTGGAGCCGTTAACGGCTACCGCCAGAGCCCGGTCAATGGCAATGGGAGTATCGGTACCATCGATCTCGACTCGCCAGTCTTCGGCCCCGGTTGTACCGTCGAGCTTGACCACCGCGAACTCCAGGCTGTCCGACTCCACCAGGGGATCGATATTGACGCCGCGATCGATTACCCCCACGGCAATGACATCGCCGTTCGAGTCTACTGTCACCGCGTTGGCCTGTGTCGAAACCGCACCGGGCTCGCCCGTGAACTCGTAACGCCAGAGCTCGGCGCCAGTGGCGCCCGAGAGCTTGACGACGGCGAAATCAGGGTCGCCGTTGTCGATCACACCCGCGGCGATCACGTTGTCCGATCCGTCAACTGTGACCGCCAGGGCCTGGTCGTCGTCCGAGGCGCTACCGTCGATCTGCACCAGCCAATCCAGTGAACCATCGGCTCCCGAAAGCTTCGCGACCGTGAAATCGTCCCCGGTGGCCAGATTGTCGGTCACGCCGGCGGCAATCACGTCGCCGCTGCCGTCGAGAACGACCGCCGCGGCACTGTCGGCAGCAGGATCGACGTCTTCCTTGTCGAAGGCGCGGCTACCGGCGAGCTCGTAACTCCAGATCTTGGCTCCGGGGCCACCCGAGAGCTTGACGACGCCGAAATCGGTGCCGGCCCTATGGTTATCGATGGCTCCGACGCTGATCGCGTCATCGTTAGCGTCCACCACGGTGGCAGTCCCGGCATCCGACGCCTTGTTGGCCGTACCGCTTACCGGCACGATCCACGCATGAGCCGCCGGCAAGCTCGCCACCGCAAAAGCGCAGACCGCACCCAGGATTACTAAAAACAGTCTGTGTCTCGCCACGGAAGTGCTCCCATTCCTCACGAGCCGCGCAGTCAGACCACGCGGCTGATTTGCCGCCAAATAGCGTCCCCGCCCGGCACGCCGACCCCACGCCGGCGTAGCCCCTGTAACCAAGGGTCTATAAACCCAAGCGCGACGGTACCATAAAGTGCACAGGCTATCCACGACTTGCGGCCCCTTATCAACCTTGTGCATCTCACCCGTTCGCGGCCTCCTCCCCCCTCAGTTGGGTGGTCATCAGAGGCAGCGGTTCGGCGACGCCTGCTCGAGTATTCACTCGTCGGCGGCAATCGGTACGAAGCGGCAGCTATGCTCCTCGAAACCGGGATCGCGGCCAACCGTGACGCCAACGCGGGCGGCTCACTCCGAGGCCCAGGCTGCGAGCTCCGCGAGTGGTCCCGCCTCCGGCATCTCGGCCTCCCACTCCCTGCAAAGGTGGGCCACCGCCGCTTTCACCGCCGGCAGCGCATCGGTCCCCGGCGTCATCTCCGCAATCTCGCCGCCGAGCCAAGCCAGAAGCTCCGCCAGGCTGGCATGGGTGCCACCCGTTAACGCCTCGCGGAGCGCGCCGACAGTCCGTGAGTCGAACTCGCGCTTGTGCTCGAGGTCGATGATGTCGGGCAAAAGCAGGGCGGCTTCGCTGATGCTCACATCGATACGCGCGAGCAGGTCGTTGTAGACTTGGCGGGATACGACGTCAGCCTTGCTCCGTACCTCACGCAACAATGCCGTGCCGCGAGTCTCCGAGCTCGACCCGTCAGGGAGGAGTTGACAGTAGAGCTTGAGCTTCGGTTCGGTCCCCGAGGGCCGAACGGTGACCACGCATGTGTCGGCAAAGAATTGCATGACGTTGCGCGGCATCCTGTCGGTGTTGCTGACGAAGGGGCCGAAGGTGTCCTCGTCCCAGTAGTCGGCCACTTTGTAGACCTGACGACCGCCAAGGCTGTGTAGGGGAGACTTGCGTAAGGACGCCATGATCTCGTCCTTTCTGAGCATCCCTCCGGCACCGGTCATGGTGATGGAACGGTTGACGTTGTCATAGCCCCCCAGCTTCTCGATGATCTCGATGTAGTAGTCGAGAAGGGTACGCCCCTGCCGGTGCAACCTCTGGTGGAGAGCCGCCAGGTACATGCAGGCCGGAGTGGCGTCCTTGTCGCGGATCGAAGAATCGACGATCACCCCGTGGCTCTCTTCGACGGCCAGAACCAACCGCTCCGGCGAGCAGGATATCCCCGCGTAGCTCTCTCCATTGCCGAGCCGTTTGAGCACGTCAGCCACGTACTTGAACCCGACCAGGAGATCGTCGATCAGATAGGAATCGCCGGCTTCCTCGACAATCTTGCCGAGGATCTTGGTCGTCACCAGCGTCTCCATGACGAGCCCGCGACGCTCAGGACCATCGGGGTCGAGCATGAGGAAATAGCAGAGGATCGCCCCTATCTGGTTGCCGTCGAAGTGGAACCAGGAGCCGTCGTCGAGTTTCACTTCCAGGCCCACACGGTCGGCATCCGGATCGCTCGACAGGACGATCGTCGAATCTATCTCGTCGGCAAACGATCTGGCCGGCTCGGTGGCTTGCAGCACCTCGGGATTGGGCGCCTTGAAGGGAATGACGTCGAAGGTGCCGTCGGGGCCTTCCCGTGGCGGCACTCTGAGTGGAAAGTGCAAGCGCTCGAGGACGTCGCCTACCGTGGTCAGCCCGGCGCCGCAAAGCGGGGTGAAGGTGACCGGTACGTCGGGCAGCGCAACGTGCACCTCATCGTAGAGCCGCACGTAGCCGTCGATATACTCTTCGTGAAGGTTTGCGGCTAGCGCACGGATCCTGCCCTCGGCCACGGCGTCATCGAACGGCATGGAGAGAATGTCGGTTGCACGGTCGATGGCATCGACCAACCGCTGGTCGGCCGGC
Organism: bacterium; assembly: GCA_003354045.1. Classification (GTDB taxonomy): domain Bacteria; phylum Desulfobacterota; class Binatia; order UBA1149; family CAITLU01; genus PIVZ01. Next base: position 1,076 of record PIVZ01000432.1, on the reverse strand, counting down.
GCGATGGGCTGGCTGCCGTACTGATCGTAGACCTTGATACCGTTGTCGTCGGGGGGATTGTGCGAGGCTGAAAGATTTACCCCCCCCACGGCGCCCAACTTGGCAATGAGATAGGCTAGCTCGGGTGTCGTAAGCACCGCACTGTCTGAATGCGGCTCGGCGAAGTAGACCGTTATGCCGTTGCCGGCGTAAATCTCACAGGCCAATTTCCCGAGCGAGCGGGAGGAGACTCCGAGCAGCGGGTGGTTATCTCCTAGAAAACGGTATGTGCCAATCAGGTCGTTGAACACACGCACGTCATTCGCTACGACCACGGTCGGCTCGTCGCGATCGGCAAATGCCTCTTGCAGGTAGAGGCAGTGCCCCTGAACGGTCATCGCCACCGTGGAAGGATTCATGCGGTTGGCGCCGTAGCCCACCCGTCCCCTGCGACCGCCAGTGCCGAACGGCACAATCTGCCAAAACGCATCGAACAGGAGATCAATGTGGCTCTCAGTCAGGTGCCTCTCGATAACCTCCGGATACGCGTAGGGAATGCGGCCGGAGAGCCACTCGCTCAGCCGCTCGCCGGCACCACGACCTGGCTCGCCGTAGCGCTCGGCCAAGAGCCCACACGTTTCCCTCAGCGTTTTTGAACCTGACATCGCTTCTCTAATCCCTCCTCGAACGCGGGTCTTCGTCCCTGCCTCACCACGCCAGACCCTATGACGCGGCGGCTCAGCCCATCGATCGGCTCCCTCTCATGGCCTCGGAACTCGGCATCCTAGCACGGGTCGGCGGCAAGAGTACGCCCGAGGCGGGAGGCATCTCGACGGCAGCAAAGCCGATACTCGCCGGTCTTGTTCTTGCCTTACAGGCGCGCGTCCACAGACGCGACGGCATTGAAGCCGGGCTCGTTGGTTCCCGAGCCATGCACCCGGTAGTCGTTATCGGCAATGTTCTCCAGGGCAAGCGAGAGCGTCAGACGCTCGCTGGCGCCCGTGCGAAGACTGGTCGCTGTTCGGGGCCTTCTCCTGGATAGACGGCGAGGTCGATACCTTTCCTACCTCGGACCCCATCAAGGTGCGCGAGCCTCT
>PIVZ01000431.1 GCA_003354045.1 bacterium | reverse complement strand
AGTACTCGTCCCCACAGCCCTCGAGCTTTTCGGCCAGAGCCCGCCCGTCCTCGGTAAGCGACACGAATACCCGACGCCTGTCTCGGCTCTCGTCGCGGGCGCGCTGCACCAGGCCGTCGCGCACAAGTATGTCGACTACCCGAGTTACGGTGCTCATGTTGAGGCCGAGTCGGTCGGCAATTTCACGAACCGCTTTGGCTCCTTCCTGCTCGAGGAGCTCCAGGGTGACACATTGGGACATGGTCACGCCGAAGCAACGCTTCTCTCCGCGCTGGAGGGCGTTGAAGCGCTGGTAGAGGAGGCCGAGGGCCTCGCGAAAAGGGGACGATGTCGGCATTACTGTATCCTCGAATAGTTCGATCATACAACTATCTCCCCGGATGGGGTTTGTCAACAGGCAGTCGGCAGCTGTGCCGGTAGTTCAACCGGACGTCGGAGAATCGTCCCGGAGGACACCGATGGCAGAGATCTAGCCTCGGTGTTCACCCGTAGCACCGAGACCGCCATGCGCGCTAGCGACGTCTTGACGCCTCGGCCGTCATGGTGAACGACCACGCCCTTCCGGCCGCCGCACCTGCGGTCGGGAAGCGGAGCGTCTCGCTGCCGCCGCCGTCAGGCCCTCTTCTTGGTCTTCTTCTTGGCGGGCTTCTTCTTGGCCGGTTTCTTTTTGGCGGTTTTCTTCTTGGCGGCGGCCTTTTTGGCCGGCTTCTTCGCCGCAGCCTTCTTGACGACCTTCTTCTTGGTCTTCTTCTTGGCGGCCTTCTTCTTGGCCGTCTTCTTCTTGGCTGGCTTCTTCTTGCTCGCCGCCGCCGCCTGTCGCGCGTTCGCCTCGAGATAGCGACGCAGCTCCCGCACGGCATGCTCGACCTGCACGGTCACGCTGGTCAGCCCTTTGAGCAACTGCTGCACGGCCGCATCCACGTCAGCGGGGATGCCGGCCTTGCCGGCACGTTTGCGGAGCTGGTCACCCAGGCCCCGCGCGGTTTTCTCTATGTCGCGGACTATATCGGCAATACGATCGGTTCTGGTTTTGGCCATAGTGCCTTCCCTATACGACTACCGGGACCCAGTGTGCAAGCGCTGCGCGGCCGTCCATGGTCGGCGCCTTGCCACCAAAGCGACCGCTCGGCGCTTGTCTGCAAGCTCGCGACTCGCCGCCAGCGCGGCCAAATCCGGCTCATGCGTGGCGATTTCGTCGCAGCCAAACCGGAAAAACCAGCCTGGGGCGGGGGAAGATAGAGTGAACGCGGACAAAATGCCTCAATCCGCTCGCATTGGCCCCGGAGGGTGGTGGACGACGGCGCTCCGGTAGTGTTAAATCGTGAAGATATAAGGCATGAGAGGAGCCATCTACATGACTTTGAGCCATATTCCCAGGCACCCCTATACACTGGCTGCAGCAGCGCTCGTGGCTCTCGCTTGCCTCCTGACTCCGCCTAGCGCGGCCGCTGAGATCACCGAGGTCAAGTTCTGCCGGCAAAAGTTCAGCGGTCACGGCGTGCTGGTCGGCGACCTCGACTGTCGCGATCGCAAGTACAACCGCCGCCCGGCCGTCCAGATCACCTACGGAGGCCGGCTCGACCTCAACGGATTCAAGATCATCAAGGGGCGGGGCCGACAAGCTGTCCGCTGCCTGGCCAACTGCAAGGTCCTCAACGGTACGCTGGAGCTGCGCAGGCGTGGCAAGTCGGCGGTAAGGGGTCGCAGGAAGGTCACTCTCGACAACGTCGTGATCGATGGCAACTGGACCAACGGTGTTCTGGGTAGGCACAACGTCTATGTCCTCAACTCGACCATCCACAACACCCGCTCGGCAGGCGTCAGGGCGTTGAACGGCGAGGCGTATGTCCTCAACTCGGACATCGCCGGCAACGGCGAGAAGGGGCTCGAGGAAAACGGGATCGGGATCTGGGCGGAAGGCCGCGTCACGATCATCGAATCGCTCGTGTATTACAACTATCGTTTCGGCGCGGTCTCGGATACCCAGAGAGTCGTCATCGAAAACACGGCCATGTTCGACAACAACAGGCGAGTCGGGCGCTGCGACATCGACCTTACCTGCGCCGACATGCGTTCGGCGCGCAAACCTACTCTGTTCCAGGCGACTTGTGAGCGGAGCGACCGCAAGCGACTGAGCGACCCCGACGACCCCTTCCCGGGAACGCCGTGGGGCGTTTGCACGCTCGACTGAGCACCCTACCCTATCCGGCCAATCGGACGTCCGCGCCCCCGATGCTGCCACTCTCAGGCTGACTCCCAGCCGGGAATCTGACTCGACCTCTTTGACAGTCGTCCGTCAGGACGAGATAATTTATTTACCCGGAGGTCACCGGGTGGGGGCGACAAAGTGCCGGATTCAGCGTGCCGGGCGACCGGCGTGCCAAACCACGAGGGGCTGCCCGCGTTTGCGCCACCGCGCACGCAAGCGGGGAAAGGGTTGGTGCGTCAGTGACCGTGCCTGCCGACAGCCGTACCAGCGCCGAGATCGAGGCCAGCTTGGGACCCAGCCTGACCGAGCGCACACGGCTGTGTCTGGTGATGGTGCTCACCTCGCTCGCGGTGTTCTTGTTCTTCGACTTTCTCTATCCCGACCAGCAGTTCGAAGTGCTGAGCGTGATCCACGCCATACGCCTGCTGGTTCTCGGCGCCTGTTTCATTGCGCTGCACAGGAGCCCTACTCACGATCGCGCGCTCATCGTGGCAGTCGTGACGGTCGCCGCGGTGGTCCTCAGCTCGAGCGCCATGAGCATCGTGCGCGGCGAGTACGCAAGCAATGCCTTGCTCTGTGTCACAGTGGCCATGGGCACCGCGACCTTGCTGCCGTGGGGTATACGAGCCCAGATGCTATCCGTTGCCGTGTCGGCCTCTGCCCTCGTCACCAACATATACATGGTCACCGACAGCGTTGCCGCCGTCGCCGCCCCGCCGGCATCCGTAATGGGCGGAGTGGCCTTCGGCATCTCCGTCTACCTCGCCAGTGAGTTCGATCGCACGCGACGGGTGATGGCACAGCGCCTCGTCGAGGTCAGGACCGCCGAGGAGCGCACGCGTGACTATCACAAGCTGATCAGTGCCATGCACCAGACGGAGCTGCAGTTCATCAGCTACCACAACCCCGCCGAGACCTTCGATGCACTGCTCACGACCCTCTTGGCGCTCACCCGTAGCGAGTCGGGATTCATAGGGGAGATCCTCGAGGACGAAAAGGGCACTCCCTATGTTCGGACCCATGCGGTCACGGATATCGCCTGGGACGAAGCGAGTCGTCGCCTTTACGACCAGAAGGCACCCAACCTGGAGATGCCTGGCATCGGCAATCTCTTGGGCGAAGTGATCAGAACCGGTGAAGCCGTGATTGCCAACGATCTCGCAACCGACGACCGTCGGAGCAAGGCGGGGCACCCGAAACTGCAGAGCTTTGTGGGGCTGCCGCTACGCCTCGGTGACCGTATGGTGGGCATAGTCGGCATCGCGGACCGCGAGGGCGGTTACGACGAGGCTCTCGTGAAATACCTCCAGCCCTTCGTGACGAGCTGCGCCCATCTCACCAATGCCTACCACAACGACCTGCTGCGCAGACAGGCAGAGGAGGAAGTTCGCCAGCTCAATACCAACCTGGAACGGCGTGTGAGCAAACGGACGGTTGACCTCGAAACCGCCAATCGTGAGCTCGCGCTGGCCAATCAAGAGCTGGAGCGCTTCAGCTACACGGTCTCCCACGACCTCAGAAGTCCTTTGCGGGCAATCACGGGCTTCAGCCAGGTCGTCCTCGACGAGCACTCCGAGAACCTGTCGGCGCAGGCTTTGGACTACCTGACCAGGGCGCGGGACGGGGCGCTCCACATGGGTGCGCTGATCGATGACCTGCTCACTCTGGCGCGTGTCAGCCAGGGGAGACTGCGCAACGCGGCGGTCGATGTGAGCGCGATTGCCCGCTCTATCGTGGAGGGCCTCGAGGCCGACTCACCCGAGCGAAACGTCGAGTTCGTGATAGGCGGCGATCTCGTGATTCTCGGCGACGCCAAGCTGCTACGCATCGCCCTTTCCAACCTGCTGGGCAATGCCTGGAAATTCACGAGCAAGAACGAGACCGCCCACATCGAGTTCAACGTCAGCGACGGCGACGGACACCGTACCTATTTCGTTCGTGATGATGGCGTCGGTTTCAACATGAACTTCGTGGACAAGCTATTCAAGCCCTTCAATCGCCTTCATGAGCCCGATGAGTTCGGCGGAACGGGCATCGGACTGGCCACCGTCGAGCGCGTAATCAGCCGCCACCAGGGCACGGTCTGGGCCGAGAGCCCGGACGATGGCGGCGCCACTTTCTACTTCTCGCTCGACGCCACACGAGCCCAGCACGGCAAGGTTTGATTTCCGCTTCCCCTTCCACTCGGAGTACGCGCCTCACCAGATTGCGCTGGTGACAATCTCAGCGTCCCCGCGCGCTTCCCGGCTTGATTTCCGGTTCCTGAATGCGCTCGGCC
>PIVZ01001013.1 GCA_003354045.1 bacterium | reverse complement strand
TGTCCCTGCACACCCAGGTGGTCTCAGCGGAGACGCCCGGGATGCCGCAGGTCTCGCGAACGCGGGCAACGTTCATTACGTGTGCCTCGATCGTCGCCTCCATGCGCTGCACTTCGACGCGCTGCTGGATCCAGCGGACGGCGTCGATCATGCTGCCTTCGTCTGTGACGTTGTCGACCTGTTGGTAGTGCACCATCTGCTCGCGCAGGCTCCGTGGGAGGGCCTCCTCCGGCCTCTCGCCGATGCCGATCACATGGGCGCCGACGGCGTGCAGCCCGCGCACGAACTCCTGCTGGTTGGCGGGAAAGGCCGGCTCGACGAAGATCACGTTCAAGATTCCACCTCGGCGGTCTCGCCGCGCCCGCAGAGCTCTCCGTAGAGCTTCACGTAGTCGGCCGCTGCCCGGTCCCAGGAGAAGTCGGCCCCCTCGATGCCGTTCTTGCGCAGTTTCTTCCAGGCCGCCTCGTCGCCGTAAACTTCGAGAGCCGTCTCGATTGCCCAGTGAACGCCGTCGCCGGTCGGGTGCTCGAAGACGATGCCGTTCCCCTCTTTCGTCTCCGGGTTCCACTGCTGCACGGTGTCGGCAAGGCCGCCGGTGCTGCGGACGATGGGTACTGTGCCGTAGACCAGGCTGTACATCTGGTTGAGGCCGCAGGGCTCATAGAGCGAGGGCATGAGGAACATGTCCGCGCCCGCCTCGATCTTGTGGGCGAGCTGACCGTGAAAGCCGCGGTAGAAGCTGACCTTGTCGGGGAACTGGGTCTGCAGCTTCGTGAAGAACTCCTCGCTGCGCGCCTCGCCGCTGCCGAGCAGCACGAAGCGCATATCGTACTTGGCCAGTATCATCGGCAGGGAGTCCTCGAGCAGGTTCAGCCCTTTCTGGCCGGCGAGCCGGGTGATCATGCCGATCGCCGGCACGCCCTTCTCGTAGACGAGACCCATGTCCTCGAGCAGTGCCTGCTTGTTCTTCTCTTTGCGCCAGAGGCTCTTCGCTGAGTAGCGGGAGGCGATGTTCGAGTCGGTGCGCGGATTCCAGGTCTCCGTGTCGACGCCGTTGAGCACGCCGCTCAGATCCTTATCACGCAGCTTCAGGAGCTTGTGCAGG
>PIVZ01001012.1 GCA_003354045.1 bacterium | reverse complement strand
ATCAGGCCTGCATTCAAGTCCGCATCGATGCTCATCTGCGTGATCCAGCGGATGTTGAGCGTGACCAGCTCTTCCAGCAGCGGACCGCCCGATTTCAGATCGCCGGCGAAGTTGTCGTCGACGAAGAAGAACACTCTCTTATCGTGCTTGAGCGCTGACAACTCGGCGATCACATCGTCCGGCGATCGGCGCCGGTAGGTGCGCGAGCAACAGGCGAAGAAGCCGACCGGCCGGTCCTCGCGCGGGGGTTTCACCCATGCCGGCTCCCCGTTGAGAGTGGCCCCCTGCCCTGCCCGAGCGCTGTAGAGCTCACCGAGGGCCGGGAAATACACCGCAGCCACCTCGACCACCCCACCCACGGCGCGCGCAATCGAGACTCCCCAGAACGGCAGTCCGAGGGCGAAGTTGGTCGTCCCGTCTATCGGATCGACGATCCACACCGGCCGCGTCCCTTCCTCGTAGTCGGGCTGCAACTCCTCGCTCAGGATGAAGTCTTCCGGGTAGGCTTCGTTGACGGCGCTCTTGATCGCACGGTCGGTCGCGACGTCGGCCTCGGTTACCAGCGAGTAGTCCGCCTTGAGCTCGGAGGTGACGGTCTTGGCTCGGTAGCAGCTGAGCGCACTCTCGCCGGTCCTGCGTACCAGCGAGGTAAGGAAGTCCAGTTCGGTGTCCATCAGGTATCGCGCGGCCGCTTTCAGCCCCCCTCGGCCCACACCTTGACGAGTTGATGGCCGATGGCGATCGGTGGGGGCAAAATGAGATCGGGCTGCGGATCGAAGGCCAGGGTCTTCAAAACGGTGTCGCGCTCGAACCAGCGCACGTCCTCGAGCTCGACCGGATCCATGGAGATGACCTCGGTTTCCGCCTCGGCAATGCAACCGATCATCAGTGAGGAAGGGAAGGGCCACGGTTGCGAGGCGAGGTAGCGGACTTCACCGATAACGACACCGCTCTCTTCACGAACCTCCCTGCGCACCGCCTCCTCGATCGTTTCGCCCGGCTCTATGAAGCCGGCAAGGGCAGAGAACATGCCCTCGGGCCAACCGTTCTGGCGGCCGAGCAAGCAGCATCCCGAACCCGTCGGCGGAAAAGGCATCGCCATCGGA
>PIVZ01000020.1 GCA_003354045.1 bacterium | reverse complement strand
GATGACGGAGCCTGGCAGCTTCGTCGCGCTCAAGGCCTACGAATGGACCTCGTACTTCTATGGTCACCGCAACGTGCTGTTCTCCCACAACGAAGGCGATCCGCCGTTGTTCCACCACAACATGCCGAGCGCCGAGGGCAAGGCAGACGAACAGAGCCCCGGGGAGCTGCGCGGACTCCTCGAAGAGGAGCACGAGTACATAGCCATTCCCCACTCGACTGCCTGGCCGACCGGAGACACGCGCTTTCACTGGGGACCGAACAGCCCGCAGCGAGCCGGCCGCTTCGGCGACCCGGAGCTTTGGCCCGAACAGGCTTTGATCGAGATCTACAGCACGCACGGTGCCAGCGAGTATCACGACAACGAGTACGCGGTGGACAAGGGCCACCCTGAAGCGCCCACCGAGAGTACTCTGGTGAAGAAGCTCATGGGTTACGATATCCAGCAAGCGCCGGCCGACTCGGGCAACTTCACCAGGGACGCGCTCGAGGCCGGCTGGCGATTCGGATTCATCGGCTCGAGCGACATGCACTACCTGAGTCACATCGACCAGGCCTACAAGTACGGTTTCGCGGCCGTGTACGCGCCGGAGCTCACACGCAAGGGAATCTGGGAGGCGTTGCGCGCGAAGCACACCTACGCGACCACCGGCGTGCGCATGCTCCTTCGCTTCACGGCCGGCGACAAGCCGATGGGAAGCGTCGTGGCGCTCGACGGCGGAACCGAGGTCAGCCTATCGGGAACGATTCATGGCACGGACTATCTCGAGCTCGTCGAGGTCGTCAAGTTCGACGGCAGCGGGTACGTAACGGCCTACGAGGCTCGGCCCACCGCGACCATGGACCACAGCTTCGGGGTGACCGATGTGAAGGCCCATCCCGGCGACTTCTACTACCTGCGCGTGCGCCAACGAGACGGCAACTACGGCTGGGCAAGCCCGATCTGGCTTACCCGGTAGCAAGCCGACGAACCGAGCTTCTAGTCCACAAGGACCAAGTCACGCCCTGCGCCCGACGAAGCCGAACAGGTGGCCGGCAATCTTGCGAATCTGAATCTCTTCGGAACCTTCGGTAATGCGGTAGCGGCGGTGGTGGCGGAATATGTGCTCGAAGGGCTTGGCGCGCGTGTAGCCGATGCCACCGTGAACCTGCATCGCGCGGTCGGCGGCCTCGCAGGCCAGTCTATTGGCCCGGTAGTTTGCCATCGACACCACCTCGGTCACCTGCATGTGATCCTCGTGGTCGAGGTGCCAGGCCGTCTTGCGTACCAGGTTGCGCACCATCTCGGCTTCCGTGTGAAGCTCGGCAAGCGGGAATTGTATGGCCTGCTGCTTGGCCAGCGGTACTCCCCAGGTCTTGCGCTCCTTGGCATAGGCGACCGCCTCGTTGATGCAGTACTGCGCCGCGCCCAGGCTCGAGGCCGCCTGGCGGATGCGGTTCTCGTGAATGAAGTGCTGAGCCAGAGCCAATCCCTCTCCTTCTACGTGCAGGATCGCGCTGTTCGGGACTCTGACGTCCTTCAAGATCACCTCCGCGTGGTCGCTCGGCATGTTGAAGCTCCAGTGGACGTAGGGGACCTCGAAGCCCGGCAGGTCTGTCGGTACGACGAAGGCCGTTATACCGCGCGGCTTACCGTGCTCACCGGAGGTGCGGGCAAAGACCAGGTCGTAGGCGGCCCCCGGTAGGCCGCTATTGAAGCGCTTCTCGCCGTTCAGGATCCAGTCGTCGCCGTCGCGAACACCGCTGGTCTCGAGATAGGTCGCGTCGCTTCCGTGGTTTGGCTCGGTGAGTCCGAAGGCCATCCCCCGTTCGCCGGTGATCATCCCCTCGATCATCTCGGCCTTCTGCTCATCGGTGCCGAACTCGTTTACGACATGCACCAGCGGAAAGTTGCCGACGATGGACGACTCGTTCTGAAGATCGTTGTGCAGACCGAGGCCCTTGGCGGCCAGATGCTCGCGGATGATGGCCATGGCCAGGTTGCTGCCATCCTGACCGCCGAGCTTCTTGGGCAACGCAAAGCGCAGATGTCCGGCCGCATCGGCTCGCCGTCGCATCTCGGCCAGCAGCTCCTCCCACTCCTTGCAGGCCACTCCCCCGGCGTCCCAGTCGGTGCGAGCCTGCTCGCGACGGTAGTCGAAGAACTGCATGTTCTCGGCCTCGAGCGGCTTGATCTCTTTCTCGATGAAGGCGTCGAGCTTGGCGAGCGTGTCTTTGATGTCGGCGGGAATCGTGAAATCCATGAAGTCCTCTCCAGTGTGTGTACTTGCCAGCCGTAGGCAGCGATCAAGCGCCGAGCATGCCACTGCGGCAGCGGCCAGACCAGTGGCGGCGGCGGCGCCGTCCCGCCTCTTATGAAGCCGTCGGCGGGCGTTCGATGGCGCCGGCCGCGACGTACTCCTCGATCTCCTCGGCGCTCAGTCCGAGAAGCTCGCCGAAAACGTAATCATTGTCCTGCCCCACCGCCGCCCCGGTGCGCCAGCTGCTGCCCGGAGTACCGGTGAGTCCAAGCGGGATGCCGTCGGCCACGACCTTGCCCTTTTGCAGGTGGTCGATCTCTTCGAAGAAACCTCGCTCGGCAAGGTGACGGTCGCGGTACATCCGGTCTTCGGTGTTCTGAACGACGCCCGCGGCGATGCCGGCTGTCTGCAGTTCGGCCATCACATCGTAGTCCTCGCGCTCGATCGTCCACTCCTCGAGCATACGGTCGAGCTCGGCGGAGTTTTTCAGCCTGGCATCGAGGCTGGAGAACTTCGGATCGCCGAGCCACTCCGGCCTGCCCAGCACCTCACACAGGCTTTGCCACTCGTCCTCGGTAAACACGGCTACCGTGCACCATCGGTCCTCGCCCTTACAGCGGTAGCAGCCGTGCGGTGCCGCTCGGCGCGATGCATTGCCGATGCGCGATGGCTCGCGGCCGTTGGCGAGCTGCTCCATCATGACGTCACCGATGACGGAGACGGTGGCCTCCAGCTGTGAAAGGTTGATGTACTGACCCTCCCCCGTACGCCGCCGGTGATCGAGCGCACACATGACGGCAAACAGCCCATGCAAAGCGCTCGAAGGATCGGGATAGGCGTATTGAGTCATCGTGCACTCGCGCTGCGGAAATCCGGATAGCGTGCTAAGCCCGGAGAGCGCCTCGATGTTCGACCCCCAGGTCACGTAGCGGCGGCATGGTCCGCTGTCACCATAGCCGGTGGTGCTGAGCATCACGATGTCCTCTTTGACGCTGCGCAACGCGGAATATCCCAGGCCGAGCTTTTCCATGATCCCGGAGCTGTAGTTCTCGACGACGACGTCCGAGACAGCCACCAGCTGTTTGCACAACTCGACGGCCTTTGCGCTGGTGAGATCGAGGGCGACGAAACGCTTGCCCGCGTTCCAGTCGGTGAACCATGGGGAAAGCTCTGGCTGGGTACCCATCTCCGGCGTCCGCGGCGGAACGTAAAGCCGGACCACGTCCGGTCGGCTCTGCGATTCCACCCGTATTACCTCGGCGCCGCAGTAGGCCATGTAGCGGCCCACCCACGGTCCCGCCATTCCGGCCGTGAACTCGACTATGCGGAGGCCCGCCAGGGCCTGCTCGTTGCTCTGTACGCCGTTCAAATGACTCCCTTCTCTTCGAGCTCGCGCAACATCTCGCGCGCAAGCCCGAGATCACCCGTGTAGATCTCTTCGTTGTGCTCGCCCACGCGAGGAGCCGGACGCCGGATACTCCAGGGAGTCTCGGAATGGACGAACGGGCCACCAGGGTAGGCGAGCCGCCCGGCCGGCCCGTGATCTACCTCGACGAAGTAGCCCCGCTCGGCGAGATGCTCATCGGCGGCCACGGTCGCCGCGGTATTCACGGGCGTGCAGGCTATGTGCCGGCGCTGAGCCTCATGGTAGATCTCGGCGACCGTATGTCGCGAGGTCAATTCGGAGATGTAGAGGTCGAGTAGCTCTCGGTAGGGAATCCTGTTCGAGGACGGTCCCTCGAACATGGAGTCGAGAATTTCCTCATTGTCCGTCTCTTCGTTCACCCATTCGGCCAATGCCTTCCAGTGCAAGGGGCGGTTGACCATCAGATAGACCAGCCCGTCCTTGCAGAAATAGGTACCCGAGGGCACCGAGGCGAAAAGCCCGGTTCCTCTGCGCTTGGGTATCATGTCGTCGTCGAGCCATTTACCAACACCGCTGATGTGCGATACGGAAAGAGTCACTTCCTGCACCGAGATATCGACGTGCTGCCCGCGACCGCCGAGCGAGGCATGGTAGAGAGCGATCATGCTGCTCGCCGCCGCGCACGTCGATGCCATCACGTGGGCTTGTGAGCCGGCCAGCCTGACCGGTGGGTCTTCTTCCTCACCGACCACGCACATCGAGCCGCCCATGGCGTTGGCCACCATGTCGGAAGACTCGAAGTCCCTGTGCGGACCAGTTTGCCCGAAGCCGGTGATGGAGGTGAACACCAGGCCAGCGTTGGCCTTCTGCAAGGTTTCGTAACCCAGCCCCAAGCCGTCGAGGTAGCCGGGCTTGAAGGTCTCGATGACAATGTCGGCAGTGGCCGCCAATCGACCGAAGAGCTCACGCCCCTCCGCCTTTTCGATGTCCAGCGTCACGCCGCGCTTGCTGGTGTTCATGTAGAGGAAGAACAGGCCTCGCTCGGGATGCGGCTCATCGCGCCAGAACGGAGGAAAGTAGCGGGTCGCGTCTCCGCCCGGTCGCTCGACCTTGATGACGTCCGCGCCCATGTCGGCGAGCAGCTTCCCGCAATAGACGCCTTTCTCATCGGCAAGTTCCAGAACGCGCCTTCCTTCGAGCGCAGATTTCTTGACGCCTACCATGCCATCGACCTTGTCCGGGCTAGCCCACCAACTGCAAGGAAACAAGCACAGTCCCGCTGGTACGACCAGCGGCCGCGGCTACCTTGCACCGACCCCGGGAACCCGCAATACAGTATCATTGTCGTCCGGGTGGCAGGTGCACGTCGGCGGGGCACCTGCGAATACGACCCGCTTTCAGAATCCGCTCCGCAGCACCCACGAAAGGTAGTGTCCGGTGAGCGCTAACGAAGGTAACACAAGCTGGGACAAGACTGTTGATCTTCTCGTAGTCGGCTCGGGCTCGGGCGCCATGACGGCGGCTCTCATCGCTCACGATCGCGGCGGCAGCGCGTTGCTGATCGAGAAGAGCGAGCTCTACGGCGGTAACTCCGCGATGTCGGGCGGCGGCCTGTGGGTGCCATGCAACCACCTGATGCCTCCTACCGGCATTGATGACAGTCCGGAAGAAGCGCTCGGCTACATGAAGACCATCACCCGCGGCGCGGTCGAGGAAGACCGCCTGCGCGTCTACGTGGACACCGCGGCCGAGCTGGTCAAGTATCTCGAAGACAATGCGCGTCTCGAATGGCAGTCGCTGCCCGAGTACGCCGACTATTATCCGGAGACTCCGGGCGGCAAGCCCGGCGCCCGCTCGATAGAGCCGCAGAATCTGGACGCCAGCCTTCTCGGAGAAGAGTTCGAGCTCATGCGTGAACCGGCGCTACAGGAACTGATCATGGCTCGCATCTCCATGACGGTCCTGCAGGCGCGCGTCCTCATGTGCAAGACGCCGGGATGGAAAGGACTTACCGCACGCCTGATGGCCGGTTACTGGTTCGACATCGGCTGGCGTATGCGCACCAAGCGAGACCGCCGGCTGGCGCTCGGTAACGCTTTGATCGGCCGCCTGCGTCTCTCGCTCATGGACCGCGGCGTGCCGCTTTGGCTCAACACGGCCGCACGCGAGCTCATAACCGAGGAAGGCCGGGTGGTCGGCATTGTCGCCGAGAAGGAAGGCCGGACTATACGCATACGCGCCGACAAGGGCGTCGTGCTCGCCTCCGGCGGTTTCGAAGCCAGCGACGAGTTGCGCAAGAAGTATCTGCCCAGTCCAACCAAGGCCGAGTGGACCTGCGGCAGCACCTCCAACACCGGCGATGCGATCGGCATGGGGCTGGCCGTCGGCGCCACCCTCGATCTCATGGATGACGCCTGGTGGGGACCTGTCACCGTCGTGCCCGGCGAAGACCGCGCGCGCATGCTCGTGATCGAGAAGAGCATGCCCGGCTGCATCATGGTCGATAAGAAGGGCGCGCGCTTCGTCAACGAGGCGGCGCCCTACGTGGACGTGGTCAAAGGAACCTACGAGCACAACTCGTCCGAGACACAGAGTGTGCCCGCCTACATGATCATCGACTCTACCTATCGCTCGAAATACCCCTTCGGTCCGCTGTTGCAGGCTTCACAGCAACCCGACCGCAGGCTGCCAAAATCGTATACCGAGGGTTATCTCCGCAAGTCGGACACGCTTGAAGGATTGGCCGAACAGCTGGGCATCGATGCCGCAGGCCTCAGGGCGACCATTGACAAGATGAGGGAGTACGCCCGCACGGGTAAGGATACGGACTTCAACCGCGGCGACAGCCTCTTCGACCGCTACTACGGAGATGCCGGCGTCACGCCCAACGCCTGTCTGGCTCCGATGGACAAACCGCCTTACTACGGAATCGAGGCCTTCCCCGGCGACCTCGGCACCAAGGGTGGACTGAAGACCAACGCCAGCGCGCAGGTGGTGACGGAAGCGGGCGAACCGATTGCCGGTCTATACGCGGTCGGCAACTGCTCGGCTTCGATCATGGGTCCTTCGTATGCGGGAGCCGGCGCCACCATAGGCCCGGCCATGACGTTCGCCTACATCGCGGCCCGCCACGCCATCGCCGTTTAGGCGTGTAGCGAAAAGCCCCTACTCGCTGCTCGGCAGCACCAGCGTCGCCTTGCACGGGACTGCCGGCCCGTCCTGGGTTGCAATCGATATGTCGATGTCCACGCGGTGCTCGCCGTCCTCGACGTACTTCTTGATGACCTTGCCGGTGACGATCATGTCGTCGCCTGCGCACACACTTCCACGCATGGCCACGTTCACCCGCTTTACTGTACTCTTCGGACCACCCCAGTCAGTCAGGTAACGGCTCACGATGCCGAGATTGAACGGAGTGTTTACGAACACGTCCTTGGTCTTCGAGGTCTGCTGTGCATACTCGCGGTTGGAGTGCTGCGGCGAGAAATCGCGCGTGGCCGAAGCCAGGTACACACAACGGGTGAAGGTAATCGGCATCAACAGTTCGGGTAGCTCGTCGCCTTCGTTTACCGTTTCCCAAAGGCGGTCTTCACGAGCCGGAAGCTCGTAGCCCGTGCGCTTCCCTTCGATCATCTCTTCTACGGCGGCGCTCCAGCCACCTGCAGAGCTGGCGGCCGCCGCCGGATCCCCACCGTTCTCCTCACGGCCGTAACCGAAGGCGGTCAGGCGTTCGCGCAGAACGAGCTCGCCTTTCTGGTTGCGATAGAGCCGGTCCATGGTCCAGAAATGCCCTTCGCCCACGCGCGTCTTCTTCCACGGGGATACCGACACCAGACACTGGCTCACGCTGATCCGGTCGCCGATCTGCGCCGGCGTGTGGGCCTCGACCTCGATGTTGCCGATTATGCCCACCGGCAGATTGAGCAGCTCTTTGACGTCGTAGTGAATGTGGCGGTCCGGCTCGCGGCCTCCCGGAGGCCACGGCCAGCGGAACTGCATCGTGAAGGCCGTCATGATCGAGCCTGCTGGAGCCAGGATGCTGTCGTAGCCCTGTGACTTCGCGTACTCCTCGTCGAGGTAGAGGGGGTTGCCGTCCTCCAGGGTCTCGCACCAGTGGCGGATGAGGTACTCGTTTACCTCTAACGGCGCCGGCTCGGGCTCCGACTCCTTGGTGAGAGCCTCGAGCTTCGCCTTGACGTCGTCGGATAGATACTCGGGTACGTATTCCAGTCCTGCCTGCTCGGCCATCGTCTATACCTCTCGTGCGTCGTTCAAGTGTTGTGAAGTATCTGCTTCATGCCAGTGTTCATGCCAGTGTTCATGCCAGTGCGCGCCGTGAACGTCATTTCCTTACCGACCGCTTTCACCATCCGGCTGGTACGACCAGAAAGAGGGGCTGCGTGGGAACTGCACCGGCGATCTCTTTCTGGCTTTTATGCAGATGTCGTTGTAGCGTGCCCGCGCATCTGGTCAAAGGCACGGGCAGCGATTTCCCGAGCCAAACTCGATCACCGGCAAGCCCTTTGCAGCGGCCGCTTCTCACTCTCGAGTGGAGGTGCGGCGAGCGCCCGGTGAAACGATCACGAGCAGGAGAGAAGCATGTCACTGCGAGTCGAAACGGTAATGCTCGGTCCGGAAACCCAGCAGTACGCGGGAGAGGGTCAAGACGTGACCTTTGTGGGTGGCATAGCGGAGGCTGCACGCAAGGCCGAAGAGCTCGGCTTCGATGGCGTGACAACCCCCGAGGCCGGTCACGACCCTTTTCTACCGTTGACGATCGCCGCGGAGCACACCAGCCGCATAGCGCTGGGTACGAACGTGGCGATAGCCTTTCCGCGCAGCCCGATGGTGACTGCCCAGACCGCGTGGGATCTACAGCATCTCTCAGGCGGCCGTTTCAACCTGGGCCTCGGCACGCAGGTCAAGGGACACAACGAGCGCCGCTACGTGGCGCCGTGGACCGCTCCCCCCGGCCCTCGCCTGCGCGACTACCTGTTGTGCCTCGAGGCAATGTTCAAGAGCTTCCAGAACCCGAAGGAACCGACCTACTTCGAAGGCGAGCACTATCAGTTCACGATGCTACCTCCGTTTTTCAATCCGGGCCCGATCGAGCATCCGCGCGTGCCGATCTACCTGGCCGCCGTCAACAAGTACATGTCGCGGCTCGGCGGTGAGTTGTGCGATGGGCTTCGCCTGCATCCCATAGGGACGTTTCGCTACACTAAAGAGGTGGTGATCCCCGCCGTCGAAGCAGGCGCGCGCAAGTCCGGACGCACGCTAACGGACATCGACTTGGTAGGCGCACCCTTCCTCGCCATCGCCAAGAACGAAGAAGGCATCGAAGCCGCCAAGACCGCACTGAAGCAGCAGATCTCCTTCTATGCCTCCACGCGTACCTACCACGCGGTGCTCGAGTTCCACGGCTGGGAGGACGTCGGTCAGCAGCTTCACGACCTTTCGCGCGAGGGCAAGTGGAAGGACATGCCCGGCCTCATCACCGATGAGATGCTCGAAGAGTGGGCCATAATCGGCACCTGCGACGAGCTTGCCACGAAGGCAAAGCAATGCTGCGCGGGAGTCTTCGACACCGTACTGCTCGACCTGGCGCCCGAGCTTCGCCGCGACGAGGACTGGGTCAAGGAGACTATCGCCGCTTTGCAGAGCTGAGCCGGCCTGCGCGGGCGCCTTCAGAGTGCGGAAAGCTGTGGAGTCGCGAGGAGAGGCCGGCCCGCGTCAACGCGCAGTCACGGACCGACCTCTCGGCTGCGACACCGTAGTGCCGTGCCCTACTGCAAAGTCGTGCTGGTCGGCAAACACGAGGCCTTGCACGCAGAGAGGGATGCGGCACAGGCGTCGTTGGCGATCACCCGGTCGCCCGCACAGTCGAGCTTGCACGCACGTTTGTTGGAATCTCCGGAGCAAGCCCTGCGACATTCACTGAACGGGCGCTTGGCGCTCTTGACGCACGTCACCGCCCCGTCGATACAGGGAGCGGCACATTCTTCGTCGATCACCTCACAGACCGCTCTGCAGGTTGCGCGCTCGCCCTCGCAGATCTCGTCTTCCGCGTCGCGGACGTCCTTGGCGTCGTTGCGACACGTCTTACGCACGGAGCCGCAACCGTCATGGCAGTCGTTGCGGGTCGTGCCGCAGTCGTTACGGCACGGGCTCTCGGCGGAGTCGCAAATCTGAGTGCAGGCATCCGGGTCCAGATCGCTCTCACAAATGGCGCGACACGCATCGCGATCGCTTCTGCATGCATCCTCGCACGGCCCTTTGGCCGCGTCGCAGTCGTCGCGACATGTCTCTCGCGTACCGTCGCACTCCGTACGCGTCACATCACGGTCGTACTTGTTGGCGTGGCGGCAGATACCGCGCTCGAGGTAGCAGGAGCCGTTACAGCTCTTCGCGTCCGCGACGCCGCCCGACACCAGCACGGCAACCAGAAGCGCCGTCACGGTCAGAACAGATTTCATTGCTGTGGTCATTTTCTTCTCATCTCCTTTTCACCCTTCATTGCCGACAGCCGCCGCCGTGTGATGGGGCACAACAAATGCGGCGGCCGCCGGCGTACAGGCAACTCCCTGTGGTGCTTTCAGCAATGGCCGTGCCAGCGCTTTCGAAGCTCCCAGATTGGAGGATGACCGGCGCCGTAGACCCGTCGCCAGCGCGCGCCGCGACAGGCCCAAACCTTCGATGTTCCAATCAAGCTCGCGTCAGAGAACGACTTTCTTGAAAGCGGGCCGGTTTTTCCGGTACTTCCTCGCATCAGCAGGCTATGCGTAAGTTGCGACCTACTACCCCCGACTGAGACACGGCTGCCCGGGTCAACTGCCCCGTCCCGGGGCAACTCCCCCACGCTCCCGAGCCTTGGATACGCGAGGCAGACTCGGCGCTAATGAGGATGGCGCCCGGCGGCCGCCCACTACCGACGATAGCAAGACAAACACGGCGGTAGTGCAGACGGTACGCCGGCTGGCACAGCCCTTGCTCAATCAGAATCGACGCGGGTGCCACCGATGGCGAACCCGGCGAGACAAAATGCAGCAAGGAGACAACCCCACGATGACTCGTAGAGCCCACACACATGCCGAACAGGCCACCTTCACACCGAGCACCACAATGACCATTGCCTCGGCTTTCTTGATGACGCTGACCCTGCTGGCGATTCCGTCCTTCGGTCAGGCCAAGGAGCAGCTCAAGGTCAAGACGAGCTTCGCGAACACCGGCGTAGAGCCGAGCGCAAGCGGCACGATCAAGGCCACAATGCGTTCGAGAAAATCGAAGATGCTCATAAGGGCCAAGAACCTCGTTCCCGCCCGTTCCTACCAGTTCACGGTCGATGGGGTTTCCCAGGCTTCGATCGGGACCAACAACGGCGGTAAGGCCAAGCTTCGCTTCAAGACCGGTGGAGACAACGAGATGAACTTCGATGCACGCGGGCTGAGCGTTGCGATAAACGACGGCACCGATGACGTGCTCGCAACCGTGTTCTCCGGCGCCGGCGAATCCAGCGACTCCCGAGTGGACGAGAGAAGCTCTCTCCATCCGACCGAGGTCGCACCGGGAGCCAAGGGCCAGACTCGATTCCGCTCCGACTCGGGACGACAGCGTTTCAGTGTAGAGGTAGAGGATCTCCCCGACGGCAGTTACGACCTCTTCATCGGCGGAGTGGCCAGGGGCGCAGTCACCGTATCCGGGGGCGAAGGCGAGACGGAGTTCGACAGCGGCGATGCAGACAAACTGCCCCTCGATTTCGACCCTCGCGGTCAGGTCGTCGATGTGGCGCAAAACGGTATTGTCTTTCTCACCGGAGATACCGCGGCGGACATCCCGGGCGTGAGCCTATGCGATCCTTCCGAGCTCGAGGTACCGCTCGCCTCCACCGGCGCGGATGCCGACGGCTCGGCATCCGCACGGCTGCGGGTCCGGGACGACTGCGATCGCGGTTTTCGCGTTCAGATCGAAGACGTGGACATTGGTGAGTACATCCTTCTCATCGATGGCATCGAGCGCGGCACGATCACGGTCATCGACGACGGCGTGGACGTAAAGGGCCAGCTGGAGTTCGATTCGGACACCGACGACCCGGATGAGCTACCGCTCGTCTTCGATCCCAGCGGATCGCTGATCGAGGTCGTGCAGGGAGAAACGGTGTACTTCTCAGGCACCTTCGAGGGAGAGAGCGGCCCGCCGATCGGCTGCGCCTTCCAGGAGACCGAGGTGCCGCTCCTCAATGCCGGTATCGATCCGGCTGCCAAGGGCGATGCCAGACTGAGAGTACGCGACGACTGTGACGAGGACTTCCGGGTGGAGATCGAGGATCTGCCCCTGGGTGACTACGACTTGCGGATCGACGGTACTGTCCGCGGCACCATCACCGTCGTCGACATCGGCGGCGAGCACGAAGGTCAGATCGAGTTCGATACGGATCCCGATGACCCGGGCGAGCTTCCGCTGGTTTTCGATCCGCGCGGCGCACTGATCGAGGTGGAACAGGGGGCGACCGTCTACCTCAGTCGAGTGTTCCCGACTCTTTGATCTAGCCTACGTGGCCCGGGGCCGCGACGGCACGGAGAGTGGCGGAATTACCCGCCTGTCTTCGGCCGTCGCGTGTCCTTGGATTCGGCAACGAGCCCCCACGCGACGAGTAGTGTCGCGGCGCCCATGGCAAACCACGCAAAGAGATCGCTGCCGGCCGCGGCAGCTCGCGGATGCGAGGAAGGATGAACCTCCATGAGCTCTACCGCAGAAGTTCTGGCTGGCAGCCGAGCGAACACTTCTCCACTCGAATCGATGGCGGCCGAAACTCCGCTACTGGCCGCGCGCACCACGGGGAGCCTCTGCTCCATCGCCCGGAAGATGCCCATCAAGAAATGTTGCTCGGGGCCGGCGCCGCGGTCGAACCAGGAATCGTTAGAGAGGTTCAACAGAAGATCCGCGTCGAGGTCGCCGGCGGCCGCCGCGAACGCCGGGTAGATAGCTTCGAAGCAGATCTGCGGGGCAATCTTCCAGCCCTTTACAGTGAAGATCTTCGGGCCGGTGCCCGGCGTGTAGGCCCCGTACCACTCCTTGCCGCCGAAGGCGGCGGCCCAGGCGGGAATCGATTCCACGTACGGAAGGAGCTTGTTCTTCTCGTAGCTGAGCAAGGCGGAGCCGTCGGCCGGGAAGAAGTAAGCCGCGTTGAAGATGGCGCTCCTTCCCTCTCCGATCTGCTCGCTACGCGGGGCTCCCACGACAAGGGCGGCGCCGAGCTCGCGCGCCAGGGCCTCGAGCTCGGCCATGCGCTCGACATCGGCATTGAGAATGAACGGCACGGCATTCTCCGGCCAGACGATGAGGTCGGCGCCGGCAAGCGCGGCAGAGCGGCTGAGCTCCACGTGGCGCTCGAAGTGCCGGGGACGAAGAGGTTCGCTCCAAAGCTCGCGCTTCCCGATGTCGGCCTGCACGATACCCACGCGAAGAGGCTCGAGTGTCGTTTGCCTCGGACCGGCCGAGTCGAGCGAGAAGTGGCCATACAAAGCAAGCAAGACGGGAACCGCGACCGCCCACGCAAGTCCCGTCCGCAAAGAACCACCGTCACGACGCGCGTGAATGGTTACTGCCAGACTTGCGCCCACGGCGGCCATCGCCCATCCGAGAAGCCACACGCCGCCGAGGGCCGCAGCCTGCCGTAACAGAGGATGATCGTGGAGCGCGTGCCCGAGCAGCATCCAGGGATTGCCGTACCAGAGGGTGGTTCGCAGATACTCGCAAGTCGTCCACAGACTGGCGAAGCCAACGATGCGCACCCACTGCGGCAGCCGGGCCAGGCGGTGGGCCAGCAAGAACACGACTGAGTAGTACAAGGCCACCCCTGAAGCGGCCACGGGAATGAGCAAGGTGAACGCAGCGCTGAACAAGACCGAGCGTCCGAAGAACTCATGGGCGGCCAGATAGCTCCAGTGGCCGACCAGCCCGAGGGAGGCGAGTGCGGCAAAGACGAAGCCGGCAATGGCGAGCCAGACCGCCTGGACGTGACGGTGGGGGTCGAGCAGCACAAGTGCGATCGGCAACGTCACAAGCCAGGCTATGTCATCGAAACCGAAGGGAGGGTACGCTAGAACGTAGAGGCCCGCTGAGAGGATCGTCATGGGGAGCAGTCCTCGGTCGCGAATCTCTAAGAGTAGGCGCTTCACGTACGCGGGTCCTCGATTGGCACGAATGGAAACGACGAGAAATCTGGCCAGTCTGACAGCGCGCTTTCGCAGTGCGGGCCTCCTTCCGACCGCCGTCGCCATTGCCTCACTAGTCATCATTACCGTCTGTGGGTTCAACTCGCTAGCCGACGTGGGCCGATCCTTCCCCGGGTTCTTCGTCTGGGAGAACCTCTTCGTTCCGGCAGTCGGAGAGCCTTCATGGACCGGATCGGCCTCAGGCCTCGAGTACCACTCCTGGCTCATCGCCGCAGACGGCCGGCAACTCGAGACGATCGACGATCTCCACTCGGTGCTCGCGGGTAAAGAGGCCGGCGACGTGGTCACCTACGAAGCCGAGCGCCAGGGTGCACGCTACACGGTGAGCGTGCCGCTGATGACTTTCGACCCAGGCGCCTATCTCACATCGACCGGTATCTTCCTCTTCGATGCCGTCGTGCTCATGGCGCTGGCCCTGGTGCTTCTCTACGTCAAGCCGGGCGATCCGGGTGCAAATGCGGTTTTCTATTTCTCGTCCGCGCAGGCGCTCTACCTTGCAACCTCGATCGATCTCTTCGGTCCTTACCACTTCCGCTCTCTGTATTTCTTCTTCGCGGGGCTGACACCCGTCTGCACCGTTTACATGCTCAGCCACTTTCCCATTGGACGACAGCGTCGAGCCTGGGAAACCCCTCTGCTCGCTCTCGGTTTTGCAGGCGTCGTCGCATTCGGCATCGGATCGAACGCCGTCTTCTTCAGCGACAAGAACTTGCTCCTGTTACTGGACAGGATCTGCCATTTCTCCATGGCAGCGAGCGCGGCAATTGCCTTCGTCTTTTTCGCGGTTCACTTCGCGAAAGCGCAAAGCTACGTAGTGCGACAGCGCACCAAGGTGGTCCTGTTCGGCAGCGTGGCCGGATTCCTGCCCACGATGATTTTTCTGGTCGTCTTCTACACGGGAGCCGCTTCCATTCCGTTCAACTTCCTTGCCATTCCCTTCGTATTCTTCCCCCTGGGAATCGGCTACGCGGTGGCCAAGCACGATCTCTTCGACGTCGATCGCATAATCAAACGCACACTCGTGTACGGCACGTTGAGTGCCTTGGTGCTGGCCGTCTACTGGGCCTCGATAAGCACGTTCGACACGCTGTTTACCAACGCAACGGAGCTGGCTTCGCGAACGGCCGAGGGCGTAGTGATCCTTCTGTTGATCTTGGTTACCGGCTCGAGCCGCCAGCGGATTCAGGATCTCGTCGATCGCCTCTATGACCGGCAGCGCTACAGCTACCGCGACGTCGTGACCTCGGCCGCACACGCGTTCAGGACGATGCTCGATTTCGACCGCCTGGTACGGGCCGTGCTGCACCTGCTCGACGACACGTTACAGCCCGAGCTCGTGCGTCTCTACACGGTGGCCGCAAACGGCGTGCCACGACTTCATGGCGAGTTGAGCCACAGGGCCGGTGAGGCCGCCACCATTACGGTGGAGGTCGCCGGAACGGAGGCGCCGGAGGTCGCGCCCGTAGCGCGCGCGTTGTCTCAGCGCGACGCACTCAACGTGGAGCAGGAGTCTGTGGCCGGTGCGCGCACAGCGGCCGCCTGCGAGACGCTGGCGAAGACCGGCGGATCGCTCGCCGCCGCCATGCCGCTAGAAGACAAACTGGTAGGCATGATCATCGTGGGCCGGCGCCGGGCCGGCGGCCACATGACCGGCGACGATCTTGCGTTGCTGCGTACGGTGGCCGACCAACTCGCCGTGGCCCTGGAGAACGCGCAATCCTACAAGACCATCGGCACGCTCAACGAAGACCTCGAGACCAAGAACGTGGAACTCGAGCACACCAACCGTGAGCTGGCCGAAGCCCAGGACGAGCTGGTCGCAAAGGAGCGGCTCGCGGCCATCGGTGAGCTGGCAGGCGCCGTGGCCCACACGATTCGTAACCCCCTGGCCGGCATGCGCGCTACCGCCCAACAGGCAGTCGCCGAGCTGGAAGGCCACGCAACATCCGACCTCCTGGACGACTTCGTCCACGAGACCGATCGCCTCAATGAGCGCATAACCGCGCTGCTCGACTTCTCGCGTCCATTCGAGCCGGAGCCCAAGAGCACGACTCTCGAGGAAATCGTGGAAGGCGCGCTCGACTCGACACGCGCCAACGCGGACGCAAAGCGAGTTACTGTGGATTTCGTTCGGCCGAACACGCCCGCCGAGGTGATGGTCGACCCCGTGCTCTTCGAACAGCTGGCCGTAGAGCTGTTGGCCAATGCCATAGATGCCACACCTGGCGACGGCAAGGTGGTGGTGGCCACCGGGACCGACGGCACTGCCACATCGTCACATGCATGGCTCGAAGTGCGTGACTCCGGAGGCGGCGTGCGCGAAGACGCGCGCGAGGATCTCTTCCGGCTCTTCTTCACGACCAAAGCAGGTGGTACGGGCTTCGGCCTGGCCACCGTGAAGAAGATCGTCGATCGCCACGGCGGCACGATAGCGGTGTCCACCGCCCCAGAAGGCGGCGCATGCTTCCGCGTCGAGGTTCCCACCCGACCAATTGCTACCATGAAATACGAATAGCAGTCTTTCGTATTTCATGGTGTATCGCGGACACGACCGCTTGCCCGCGTGGCGGAGCGCGGTCTTCAAGCGTCGTCGTCGGATTCTCCGGACTCGTACTTGGCGAAGCGGTACCGGAAGGTATCGCGGGAGATGCCGAGCAGACGACCGGCCTCGGTCTTGCTGTTGCCGGCCTGCTCCAGAGCACGGCGTAGCAGAGTCTCCTCGATCTCGTCCATGGGGATCGGACCGGCGGCGAAGTCCACACGAATTCCGCCGGCCTCCACCGCCAGTGCGGCGTCGGCCGTGGCGCGGCTCATCAGCCCGAGGTCGGCGGTATCCAGCATTTCGCCACCCGTCATCACCAGGGCGCGTTCGATGGCGTGGCTCAGCTCGCGGATGTTTCCCGGCCACGGGTAGGTCTTGATGGCGGCCAGTGCCGCATCGGTCAACTCCGGCTTGGTCACTCCGTAGTCGGCGGAGTGCGTGTTCAAAAAGAAGTCGGCCAGTGCGACGACGTCGTCGCCACGTTCGCGCAAAGGCGGTAACGTGACCTTGACCACGTTGATCCGGTGGTAGAGATCGTCACGGAAGCTTCCTTCGGCGACCATCGCTTCGAGATCCATGTGTGTGGCCGTGATGATGCTGCACCTGGTCGGCCGGTCGCGTGTGCTGCCGAGGCGGCGCACTACCCGGTCTTCGATGACCTTGAGAAGCTTGGTTTGCAGGCCGGTGCTCATGTGACCGATCTCGTCGAAGAACACCGTGCCGCCCTCTGCGGCCTCGAGCAGACCGGGCTTGGCGCTGCCAGCATCGGTGAAGGCGCCTTTCTCGTAGCCCATGAGCTCGGCCTCGAGAAGGTTTTCGGGGATGGCTGTGCAATTGACCTCGATCAGCGGCGCGTCGGCGCGCGGCGAAGCCTTGTGAATCGCCCGCGCGACCAGTCCCTTTCCCGTGCCGGTCTCACCTTGGAGAAGCACCGTCGGTCCAACGCCGTCTTTCTTCTGCAGACCGGCCACGCGGCGGATTACGTCGAGAAGGTCGGCCATCGCTTTTGACGGACCGATGATCCCGTCGAGCTCGCCGTCGGCCAGGTGGCGCGCCCGATAGTACTCGAGCTCCTTCTTCAGCCCTTCGCTCTTCAAGCAACGCTCTACGACCATGTGCAGCTCGTCGAGATCGACCGGCTTGCGCAGGTAATCGGCGGCGCCGTCGCGCATGGCCACGACTGCATCCTCTATGGTTCCGTGTGCGGTGATCACGATTACCGTGATCTCGGGATGGCTCTGCTTGACCTGTCTCAGAAGATCGAGACCTGTCATCCCGGGCAACCGGTGATCGGTGATGATGAGGTCGGGAGCGCCCTGCTCTATCATCCGGACGGCCTCTTCGGCCGTCTCGGCTGCGCGGGCCTCGTGGCCGCGGCCGTTCAGGTTGCGGGCCAGCGTCCTTCGCAGAACCCGCTCGTCTTCCACGACAATTATATCGGCCATGTCGTTTACCTCTCCGGAACCGCCACGCCGGTCTACTGCTCCACTGCGGCCGGGGCGGCGGCACTCGAGACGGGGGAAATCCCCCACCGTGGGGCGCCTCCCCCATGGGTGAGCCTGCCCATCGGTGGCCGGTCGCCCCGGCTCCCCTGATTTCTCAGCCACCGCGCCGCAGCAATCTGGCACGGGCACGGCGCGATTGCGCCATTCGACGCAGAAATCCCGGCCGGCGAAGCCCGATCCACTATTCCTGTTACCTCACATGTCCGTGCGCTGCTAGACTTCCGTAATTCAGGCACGCTTTCTGCAACAGAAAAACTACGGAAAGTGTGACCGGGGGGAACTACGTGGAGATTCGCCGGACGATGTCAAAGTGCGCGTTACGACTCTCGCTGACGGGCATGATTGTCCTGGCCACCGCCATAGGCGCTGGGCCGGAGCTTGCCCGTGCGGGCTCGACCGACCCGGTGCTCGGAGTCGGCGCGGCTGTGGCCACCGCCGCCGGCGCTTCCGCCGTTCTCGAGGTCTCGGGGGTCTGGGCCTTCGACGACATCCTTCAGGTTGTCTTCCCCTTGAACGTCGTCGTCAGCCAGGGCTCCACCTTCGCGCGCTTCCCGGTTGGCGCGGCGGCCGAATCGGGCACCCTCGCCGAACTCACCGACGGTCTCGCCATAAGCGAGATCACGCTGTTGGAAGGCTCCGGCGCGGTCGATCCGGATGCCTCGCTCGTGCGCATAGAGCACCACTCGATGGTTCTCGCCCTTCCGCCGATCTTCACCGACGGCTCCTTGCGAGTGGTCCTCTACGTCGATCTGCCTTTCGAGGACACCTTCATCAGCAACGAAGTAACGGCGTCTCTCTCGGGGATAACCGGGGGTGCACCGTGAGAGGCCTGCGGAAAGCCGGATGGAAGACCGTCCTTTCGGCGGCCGCGCTAGCGGCGACGCTCGGTTGCCCTGCATCCGCTTCGGCACAACAGGTGTTCACCAACGATCCCACCGACGGGCTCACCCCTTATCCGATGATGCCCGGGCTGCCGTTACTGCTTCCGGGCGTGGACGAGGAGTTCGGGACCGCCGATGATGTCGTCGATACCAATCTCGAGGGCGATGTGGATCTGGTAGCGCGCGTGGGCACGATTGCGGCAGGGCCGATCCCGCCACCGGCCGGCGCGGCAGGAGGGCCGGCTCTGACAACTGTGACCGCCGGCGGCGGCACCAGCGGCCAGGGTAGCGAAATCGATTTTTCCGTCCTGGTAAGCGATGGAACGGGAGACCCGCCCTACGGCAGCGTGATCATCGCCGCAGATCTGGATGTCCGGCCGGTCACCGTCTTCGCCTTCGGCGATCTCGATGGCGATGGCGTCGTCGGCCCCACGAACGGGGATGGCGCGACCGACAATCCGCTCGAGCTTCAAGAGGCGGCCGCCTACCTGGGGCGCCAGGTCGGCGCCTTCAGTGCAGGGCGCGTGACAGGCAGCCTGGGATTGCAGGTCGGCGCTCCGGCAAGCATGGGCGGGCTCGAGGTAGCATTGGTAGCGGGAGCCTACACGGGCTCGGACCCTGAAGAGCTCTTCGCCGATGGGCCCGTCATTCTGACTCTGTGGCCGTACTTCCCGCCACTGGACCCCAAGAGGGTCATCGGCACCGCACCGCCGCCCGACCCCGCGCAACCCACGGAGCTCAAGTTCGAGATCGAAAGGAAC
>PIVZ01001011.1 GCA_003354045.1 bacterium | reverse complement strand
CCCTGCTTCGGAGAGGGCACGAGTCACCAGGGCCTGGATCGGTCTTCGACTCAGTTCGCGTTTGAGGAACGGTGCTCGCACGACCACCCAGAAGTCCTCACCGCCATTCACGACGCGATCGTAGAGCCGATCGGCGTCGTCGTTGCGTGCGGGGTCATTGCGTGCTCGGTCGTCATTGAATTCGATGTCATCCGGAACTGCAGGCGCCGCCGGGACCCGTTTAATCCGGTCCGGAAGGATCTCTGCGCCGATGATACCACCTTGGCAGAGAAGCACGGCTTGACGCATGATGAGTTCCAGCTCGCGCACGTTGCCCGGGAAGTCGTAACGCTCGAGGATCTGGAGCGCCTCGCGGTCCAGTCGCGCACCTCCCCCTCCCATTCGCACGAGAAAGTGCTCAACGAGGGCCGGTATGTCCTCACGACGCTCGCGGAGTGATGGCAGCGTGACAGTGAACGCCGAGAGGCGATGAAAAAGGTCCGCGCGAAAGCGACCGGCCGTGATCGACGCATCGAGATCGATGTTTGTCGCCGCAACGATACGCACGTCGAGGGGGACCGGAGCTTTGCTGCCGACCCGATCCACTGTCTTGTCCTGGAGAAACCGGAGAATCTTGGCCTGTGCCGCCTGAGGCAGATCCCCGATCTCGTCGAGCAGGACCGTACCACCATCTGCCTGTGCGAGCTTCCCGGGGCGGGCGTCGACTCCTGTAGCGACACCCTTCTCGACGCCGAACAGCTCGCTCTCGAATAGCGACTCGGGAAGCCCCGGGCAGTTGACAATCACGAGGGGCTCGTTCGAGCGCGGCGACTCCTCGTGAATGAAGCGGGCGAGGACCTCCTTACCGGTCCCGGTCTCACCCCGAATGAGTACCGTTTCGTCCGTGGCAGCGACGCGCCGCGCAAGTTGAATGGCGCTCGAGAACGCCAATGAATCGCTCGCCATGTGGACGTCGCCTCGCACCGCGGCGACCGCCGTGCCGGACCACGTCGCCCCCAATGTTCGCTGCAGGTCATCGTGGGATGATGCACTGGCGAGCTGGAGAGTGGTCTCGCCAAAGGTGACGTCATCTCGTTG
The DNA here is from genome assembly GCA_003354045.1 of bacterium. GTDB lineage: Bacteria > Desulfobacterota > Binatia > UBA1149 > CAITLU01 > PIVZ01. Next base: position 30 of record PIVZ01001011.1, on the reverse strand, counting down.
AGAGAGGCTCGTTGGCCCGTCGAGGCCGAT
>PIVZ01001010.1 GCA_003354045.1 bacterium | reverse complement strand
GGACCACCTTCATCGCCACCTCCTGTATGTCCTCGGGGGTGACATAGCGGCGTCCGCGCAGGAACGCGTGCGCCTTGCCCGCCAGGATGAGAAAGATGGTGGCGCGCGGCGAGGCGCCGTAGGCAACCAGCTCACGCGTATCGAGCCGGTAACGCTCCGGCTCCCGCGTGGCGCTGACGATGTCGATGACGTAGTCCTTGATCTTTTCGTCGACGTAGATGATCGACACGGTCTCGCGCGCACGCAGGATCTCCTCCGGATCGACGACCTGCTCGACGACGGGCACTCGGCCTGACGTCATCCGCTCGAGGATCTGCCGCTCCTCCTCCCGCGACGGGTAGCCGACCCGTAGCTTCAGCATGAAGCGGTCGACCTGGGCCTCGGGAAGGGGGTAGGTCCCCTCCTGCTCGATCGGATTCTCGGTGGCCAGGACGAGGAAGGGGTCGGGGAGCGGATGGCTCGTGTCGCCGATCGTCACCTGGCTCTCCTGCATCGCCTCGAGCAGCGCGGACTGCACCTTGGCCGGAGCCCGGTTGATCTCGTCCGCCAGCACCAGATTGGCGAAGATCGGCCCCAGCTTGGGCGAAAAGGAGCCGTCGCGTGGGTTGTAGACCATGGTGCCGGTCAGATCGGCCGGCAACAGATCGGGGGTGAACTGAACCCGGGCGAAGTCGGCCCGTATCGCCTGGGCCAGGGTCTTCACCGCCATCGTCTTGGCGAGACCCGGCACACCCTCCAGCAGGACGTGGCCGCCGGTCAAGAGACCGATGAGAAGCCCCTCGATCATCTCCGGCTCGCCCACGATCACCTTGCCGATTTCGGCAACCAGCCGGTCGACGAACGCACTCTCGGCCTGGATTCGCTCGTGGATTGCCTGAATACCCGTGTCCATTTGCCGTTCCATGTGGGATTCGGTACCATAACGACGGACGCCCCGCTCGAACAGACCGGCGGCGCGACAGCGCATTACAGACGACCTGTCCGTCACGGCAAGAGCGGGGGCGCCTTGCATCGCCGCCGCCGGCATTCTGTCGGGCCACGCCTCCGAAACGGCAACAGCCAGGACACTGGTAGACAGGACCCTTGGACAGGACCCTGGAAGAGACC
>PIVZ01001009.1 GCA_003354045.1 bacterium | reverse complement strand
CCACCGGATCGTCACCGGGGCTGCGGGTACGGCCCGCAACTACGACACCGAGGACATCGTGCAACTGCTCTTGGCGTTTTCCGAGGATCGATCCGCGGTGCTGACGGCCTCGCGCGGCGCCGTCGAGCCCGGCTCGCGCGTACAGATGCTGGGGCGGCGCGGCTCGATCGAACTGCTCGACGACCGGCTGATCATCCGCAGCAGCGATTCGGAAACCCGAGATCGCCCCCTTCCGACCTCACCCTGTTGGGAGTCGGCCATCGGTGCATTCGGGGCAGCGCTGGGAAGTCACAATGGTGAAATGCTCTCGACGGTTTCGGCGCACCTTCCGACCCTTGCCACCATCGAAGCGGCCTACCTGTCGTCAAAGACCGGGGCTGCGGAATCGCCGGCGAGAGTGCTTGCGCGCGGCTAGGGATGCTACTTCGGAGCGACCAGGCCGTCGCCGGACAGGTCGTCCCTCCGTGTGGCTGACCCGCCCGTACTGAATGAAACGATCTCGGAACCGGGATCGACGAGGAAGAGGAACACCAAATCGGCGTTCTTCTCGAGGTCAGTGTCCTTGATTTTTTGGAACTTGCCGAGCCCGCCGATCTTGCCGATGGGGCTCGAGAAGTACTGAACCTCGAACATGCGCCGGCCCTCGACATCTGCGGTGGCATACTTGCCGACGATCTGATGCCGACGACCGTTGGCATCCTCGACGTAGTAATTCTGAATCGCCTTGACCGCCTGAGAGATCGCCTTACCTAGAGTGCTCTTGGCGTTGAGATTGTCGACGCTGAGGTGCAACAGTTGCTTATCATCCGGGATGAACAGCTTGTTGATCTCGTCGTTGCGGCCTGCTTCCTGCTCGTCGACATAGCTCACGAGGTGACCGTCCACCAGGACGGACCGCTTGGTCTCGGCATTCTTCAACTGGCGATAGGCCTTCAGCGGAATCGGCAGCTTATCCCCGAAGTGCGAGCCGGTCTTCTTGACCGTGGCGCCGCGTAGCCGGCCGCTCCGCCTCTTGGGGGTGGCGGGTGTTTCGGCCTTGTCCTGCTCGCCGGGTTCGCCGTTGCGATCCGAAACCGTCCGAACGGTCGACGCCGGCCGTGCGGACGCCCCC
>PIVZ01001008.1 GCA_003354045.1 bacterium | reverse complement strand
ATCCGCCCGCCTCGCTCGGGTCATCGGGGTCTCGGGCTAGCGGCCACAGTGGCTGTCTCTGGGCTGAGAGGGACTGCGTCCAAACCTGTCCTGTTGCCGGATGTCGGATAAACAGCACGAGCCGAAACTCCACCGCGAACGTGCCACGATGCGTCCGGAAGATGTCAGCCTCAATGACGGCTCGGTACTCGGAAGGGGCGAGGGTCATGTAGTCTCGGTCGACGAATATCTCGAAGTGGAAATCGCTCGGTACTGTCTGGACTTCAATGTCCCCGAGCGATTCGAGCTTCTCTGCAAGGTCCTTTGCCTCTGGAGTCCCCAACGCGTCGACTTCGCGCGACATGTCGGCGATCGCACTCCTCAGGAGACTGAGCTTGGCTTCGCCGGCGCGCCGTTCGCCGTCGATCCGATCGCGCTCACTTTCTGACTGCTGCCTCCTCTGCTCAGCTTCTTGGGCTGCCAGTCGAGCTGCTTCCGCGTTGTCGCGTTCCTGTTTCGCCGCGCCCCGGGCGTGCTGCGCCTTGTCTCGCTCAGCGCTTACTTCATTACGAGCCGCTCGAAGTTCCTCCTTAGTTTCCTTCACCTCAAGCTCAGCGAGTTTCTGGTCCGCTCGGGCGTGATTCAACTCCGTCGGGAACACAATCAGTTGCAGGATGACTGTGACCAGGACCCCGAGGATCGTAGCTACGCTAAGGTATGTCTGTGGACGTCGGTAGATCGGGCGGCGCAGCTCGGCAATCTCCAGCGCTAGTTTCCGAGCCTCTCGGCTCAGCTTGCGCTGTTCAAGTTGCTCCCGAGACATTCTCAAGGGCCCTCATGTAACCGCTGCCCGCAACGCCGCCGATGGGATCCTCACAATGCATCCGTAGTATACACAGGACCTGCGTCGTGGGCGAGGAGAGATGCGCCCATCACACAAGCGTTCGTGCCGTGCTGGGCAATGCATCGTGACCTAACGCAGGTATCGGTAGTCGCCCTCTGAGATACCGTGCCTATGGCGCGCGCGCCGTGGCGCGAGGGTGTTGCGGCGTACCGGGCCGCTGGCTTTTCACTTGGCCCGTCGTGGATCGTCCGGCCGGAGCGCCCGGATTAAGGGCGGAGCCGGCGACGGC
>PIVZ01000019.1 GCA_003354045.1 bacterium | reverse complement strand
GTCCCACCTTCAGCTTCGCGCCGATCTTTCACGATCGGTTTCTCTACGTACGCTACGACGGCCGCGGTTCAGGCCTCTCCGATCGCAATGTGGCGGATCTATCGCTCGAGGCCCGCGTGAGCGACATCGAGGCGGTGGTCGAGGCTCTTGGAGTCGAGCGCTTCGCCATCTTCGCACATTCGGCGGGCGGCCCGGCCGCGATCGCCTACACCGTTCGCCATCCTGAGCGAGTGGCGAGGCTGATATTCTATGGTTCGTTCGTGCGTGCAGCCACGTCGCCTGAACGGCGGGAACTCTGGGAGAGCCTGGCGTCTCTGGCGCGGGCTGGGTGGGGGCATGACAATCCGGTTTTTCGCGACCTGTTCACCAATCTTTTCATGGGCAATCGCGACTCCGTCACGAAACGCCTCTTTACGGAGTTTCAGCGCGTAGCTGCCACCCCCGAGGATGCAGCGCGATTCTTGGAGACCTTGATGAGCGTGGATGCCAGCGAGTTCGCGACACAGATACGGACCCCGACTCTGGTGCTGCATTCCCGGGGAGACAAGGTCGTCTCGCCCGAGTCGGGCCGTGAGCTTGCAGCTCTCATTCCCGGTGCGCGGCTGGTGATGCTCGACGGGGACGACCACGTGCTCGATCGAACGTCGGCAGCAGCAAAGCGGCTAGACGAGACCATGCGTAGCTTCCTCGAAGAGGGACTGCAGGACGGTCACTGGTAGTCAGGGCCCGCTGACGCCGCTCTCGGTCAGAGCAAGAAGTGGCCGAAGCCCGAGGCGACGGGCTTGGTCTCGTCCTGTTGCCAGGCGATTACCTGAACGTTGGCGATGCGGCGGCCGTGCTTGACGACCTCGCCACGTGCGTAAGAATCGTGGCCGCCGGCCGAGCGCAGGTAGTTCACGTTGAAATCGATGGGCTTGGGGATGCGCGAGTCGCGCGCGCGATGCAGCAGCTCGAAGAGCGCGGCCAGCTCGAGGAAGGCCCCGACCACGCCGCCGTGGATGGCGGGCAGCCGGTGGTTGCCAACGATGGCGTCGCGAAACGGCATGTGCGTGACCAGGTGGCCGTCGGTGATGTCTACGGTTATCCCCAGGTAATCCGCGTAGGGAATCCGTAGGACGAGATTTCCCATGTCTACGCCCCGCTCGGTGCCCGGCTGTGAGCGCTTATCCGTCATCTTCCAGGCTCATGCGGGAAAGAATGCCCGGCGGTAGCGGGTTGGCGGCGAGCATGTAGGTGGAGGTGAAGATCGCGAAGGGATCGTCCGGGTCGCCGTGGTCGGCCTCGCCACGCACGAAGGCGACGTTTCTCGTCAACCGGTAACAGCGGCCGCGGCCAAAGAGGGCTTGGCCCGGTGTCGCCCTCTTCATGTAGTCGATGCGCAGGTCGATGGTCGCAATCGAAACGATATCCGAGAGGCTGCACATGACAGTGGAGCCGCCGACCTGGTCGAGGAGAGTAGTGATGACACCGCCGAAAACGACTCCGCGCGCCGTGTCCCCGATCAGGCAGTCCTGCATCGGAAGCTTGATGGTCACGCCGTAGGGGAAGGCTTCCTCCACGGTCATGCCGAGCTCCACGCAGTGCGGTATGTGGGTGACGAGCTCCTGTTGCTTTTCGTTGCCGAACAGCGCGCTCAGAGCCAGCTTTTCCTCAGTCATCCATATTCTCCGGCCGGGCGATCTTATCGGGCATGGCTCGCCACGCAATCTGCGGCCGTGCCCGCGACGAGCACGCCTCCCGCAGACTCCGGACATCTTACCCGTTGCTTTACCTGGACCGTGGGCAAGCGCTCTTGTACATTAGCGCCGCTCCGCTGCCCGGCCTCTGGCGACACCCACGGGCCGGCCTGCGCGACTGCAGGCAAGAATATGCAAGACCTCGAGAACTACTGGGTACCGTTTACGCCCAACCGGCACTTCAAGCAGGCCCCACGGCTGCTGGCCCGTGCCGAGGGCATGTACTTCTGGAACGACCGCGACGAGAAGTTGCTCGATGCGTGCTCGGGTCTGTTCTGCTGTGCACTTGGCCATGGCCGGCCCGAGATCATCGAGGCCATCAGCCGGCAGTTCTCCACCCTGGATTACGGCCCGGCCTTCCAGTACAGCCATCCCGGTGCCTTCGAGCTTGCCTCGATGCTGGCCGAGATAACGCCGGCCGGCATGAACCACGTCTTCTTTGCCAACTCCGGCTCCGAGTCCGTGGACACCGCGATGAAGCTGGCGCTTCTCTACCATCGCACCGGCGGGCAGGGGCAGCGGCAACGCTTCGTGAGCCGCGAGCGCAGCTATCACGGGGTGAACTTCGGTGGGGTTTCGCTGAGCGGGCTCGTAAAGAACAGGGAAAATTTCGGTCTGGCGCTACCGGGCGTCGCGCATATGCGCCACACCTGGATCGAGGACAACCGATTCACAATGGGGCAGGGCGAGTACGGTGCCGATCTTGCCGACGATCTGCAACGCTGCGTGGACCTTTACGGCACCGAGACGATCGCCGCCTGCTTCGTCGAGCCGATCGCCGGCTCGACCGGGATTCTCGTCCCGCCCAAGGGCTACCTCGAGCGGCTGCGCGAGATATGCGACGAGCACGACATCCTGCTCGTGTTCGACGAGGTCATTACCGGTTTCGGCCGCACCGGGGCCGCTTTCGCGGCCGACACCTTCGACGTGGTGCCGGATATGATGACCTTGGCCAAGGCGCTGACCAACGGCGCCATCCCGATGGGCGCGGTGGTAATCAGCGACGACATATACGAGCGCATAACGTCTTCAGCGCCGGAGCAGGGGATCGATCTCTTCCACGGCTACACCTACTCGGCCCATCCCCTGGCGTGTGCCGCCGGTGTCGCGGTGCAAAAGATCTACCGTGAAGAGGGCATATTCGAACGGGTCGCCGAGCTTTCTCCATATTTCCTCGAGCGCGTCTTCGACCTGAGGGAGTTCGAGGTCATCACCGACATCAGAGGGTACGGTCTGCTGGCCGGGCTCGATCTGGCGCCGGAGGGCGGCGCCGGGAAGCGCGGCTACGCCGTTCTACAGGCCTTGTATGCGGCCGGTCTGGTGGTGCGCGTTACGGCCGACACCTTGATTCTCGCGCCAGCACTGATAGCCGAGCAGGAACACATCGATCGGATCTGCGACGGCATCAAGGGCGTGCTACGCGCCCTCTAGGAGCACGCGGCGGACGGGGCTTCTGATCAACAATCACTGACCTTTCAGGGGAGTAGATGAGAATGGCACGCATGACACCTTCGGAGGCCTTCGTCGAGCAACTGGCGACGGAAGGCGTAACAGAGATGTTCGGGATCGTAGGCTCGGCCTACATGGACGCCCTCGACATCTTCGAGCCGGCGGGCATACGGTTCATCTCGGTCGCTCACGAGCAAAACGCCGCCCATATGGCCGACGGCTACGCGCGCGCGACCAATCGCCACGGGGTGTGCATAGGCCAGAACGGCCCCGGGATCACAAACTTCGTCACGGCCATCGCGGCCGCCTTCTGGGCGCACTCGCCGGTGGTGGCGATCACGCCGGAGACCGGCAGCCTCGGTATGGGGCTCGGCGGCTTTCAAGAGACCGACCAGATGCCGATCTTCTCGAAGATCACCAAGTTCCAGGCCCACGTGAGCGGGCCGCAGCGCATCGCCGAGCTCACCCACCGGGCGTTTACCATAGCGATGGCCGAGCGTGGCCCGGTGCAGATCAACATTCCCCGCAATCACTTCTACGGCGAGATCGACGCAACCATTGCGCCCGCTCAGCGGATCGAGCGCGGGCCGGGCGGGTCGGAGAGTCTGGCAAAGGCGGCCGAGGCTCTGGCTGCGGCCAAGTTCCCGGTGATCCTCGTGGGAGGCGGCGCCGTCATGGCCGGTGGTGTGGACGAGGCGCGGGCCCTGGCCGAGTACCTTCAGGCTCCGGTGGTCACCAGCTACCTGCACAACGATGCATTCCCGGCTTCGCACGAGTTGATGTGCGGCTCACTCGGCTACCAGGGCTCCAAAGCCGCCATGCGCGTCATCGCCAAGGCCGACGTCATCCTGGCTCTCGGCAGCCGCCTCGGTCCGTTCGGCACGCTACCGCAATACGGCATCGAATACTGGCCCGAGGATGCCAAGGTCGTGCAGGTCGATGCGGATCACCGCATGCTCGGTCTCGTGCGCGAGGCCGAAGTGGCCATTCATGGAGATGCGAAGGCCGCCGCAGTCGATCTGCTTGCGCGTTTGCAGGCCGGCGAAGCCGCAATCCAGTGCCGCGGCAACGCCGCCGAGCGGCTTGCCGAGGTCGCGGTTCAGAAGAAGACCTGGGAAGACGAGCTCGACGGGCTTTCTTCCGGCGACGGTTCTCCGATGCAGCCGCGCCGGGCACTGCGAGAGCTAGAGCGGGCCATGCCCGCAAACGCAATGGTTGCCACCGACATCGGCAACATATGCTCGGTTTCCAACAGCTACCTGCGTTTCAACCAGCCCCAGAGCTTCTTCGCGGCAATGGCCTTTGGCAACTGCGGCTATGCGTTCCCGACAGCGATAGGCGCCAAGGTTGCGCGCCCCGACCGGCCGGCAGTTGCCTACGTCGGCGACGGTGCCTGGGGCATGAGCCTGGCCGAGGTGATGACCTGCGTGCGCGAGAACATCCCGACGACGGCCGTCGTCTTCAACAACGGCCAGTGGGGCGCCGAGAAGAAGAACCAGATCGATTACTACGCAGACCGTTTCATTGGCACCAATCTCGCCAACCCGAGCTTTGCCGGTATAGCGCGTGCGATGGGCGCCGAGGGGATAGTCGTCGAGCAGCCCGATCAGGTCGGCGATGCGTTGCGCCAGGCGACCTCGTCGGACAAGTGCACGGTTATAGAGATGATGGTAGCCCAGGACCTGGCCGAGCCCTTCCGCCGCGATGCCCTCAAGAAGCCGGTGCGCATGCTCGAGAAGTACAGGGACTTCACCGTCGAGTAGAAGCGACTCAACTGACCGGATTCGCCTGTAGCACTTCCTTCGGACTGTGCGTCTATTCCCGTTTCTCGTCGTCGGCGACGCGGCCGTCTACGATGCGGACGAGGCGCCGGGCACGTTCCATTACTCTGGGATCGTGGGTGGAGAACAGGAAGGTGATGCCGCGCTCGCGGTTCAGCTTCTCCATGATGGAGAGCAGGCGGTCGGCGGTTTCCGAGTCCACGTTGGCGGTCGGTTCGTCGGCCAGGACAACGGCGGGGTTGGATGCTATCGCTCGCGCGATTGCTACTCGTTGCTGTTGGCCGCCGGAGAGTTCGTCGGGGCGGCGGTCTTCGAGACCTTCCAGGCCCACCTCTTCGAGGATCTTCGTGACGACCTCCTTACGTTCGTCTGTGGCCACGCCCTGCAGGGACAGCACCATCTCGGCGTTCTCGAAGGCCGTGAGCACCGGCACCAGGTTGTAGGCCTGGAAGACGAAGCCGATGCGGTCGCGGCGCAGGTGGCTGAGTTCGCGGCGGCCGAGGGTCGTGAGATCGTGGCCTTCCAGCAACACGGTGCCCGAGGTCGGTGTATCGAGCGCGCCGATCAAATTCAGCGCAGTAGTCTTGCCCGAACCCGACGGGCCGCAGATGGCTGTGAACTCGCCGCGCCGGACCTGCAGGTCCAGACCGCGCAGCGCGTGGACCTGTACGGTTCCCTGATCGTAGTCCTTGGTTACTCCCCGCATGTCGATGACTAGCTGGTTCTCACTCACGGCTCACCTCACACCAGGGAAATCGACTCGACCGGCGCCACGTGGCCGGCCCTCCACGCAGGGTAAAGACCGGCGGCCAGTGTGGCAATGAGAACGGCGGCGCAGATCAGCGCTGCGTTCTCGGGATAGATTCCGACCTTTATGACCATCGGCATGCCCACGCCGGCCACTTCTGTAGCGGAGGCACCGAACATCCCCGACATGTCGATGCCGGTCTTGGCGAGATAGAAATATGGGCCGGCAGTAACCGCCAGGCCGGCCAGCATGCCCACCGCACCGAGCCACAGGCTCTCCCAAAGCACCAGGCGGAAGAGCTGGGCCGGCGAAAACCCGAGCGCCATCATGATTCCGAATTCGCGCATGCGCTCCATCACACTGACGAAGAGAGTGTTGAAGATCCCGGCCGCTACCAGCAGCGCGATGATCAGCTCCATCACACGCGCGCCGCCGACCTTCATCGCGATGAAGCCGGCCAGCTGCGGCTGGCTCTCCTCCCAGGTGAGGGCAGAGACATCGTCTCCCACACTGTTCCCGAGCCTGCGCGCCACCGCGGCGCTGGCCCGCGAGTCACTGAGGAACACGGCAACCTGAGTGCTCTCGTCCGGCTCGTAGTCGAGCGCGTCGCGCAATGTGTCGAGGGGAAGCAGGCCCAGGCCGGCATCGATGCTCGGTGCGCCGGTGGCCACGACGCCGCTCAACCGACCCATGCCGGTCACTATGTCGCCGTTCTTGTCGATCAGCGTGTATACGACCTTGCGGCCCAGTTGCACCTGGAGGTTCTGGGCGAGCTTGCTGCCGAGGATGATCCCTTTGTCTGTGGGTGAGTCGAACATCTCGCCTTCGACCAGTCCCTCGAGGAAGGACAGGGTCGTTTCATTCTCGACCTCCGGGTCGTAGGCAATGATCAGCGCGCCGTAGCTGGCACTGGCGGTTGCCAGCATGGCCTGGCCGCTGATGCGCATTACCGCCTTGTCCACGTCGGGGTCTTCGAGCGCCAGCTCACGCAAGCGGTCGCCATTGCCGACTGTTCGGGTGAGCGAGGGCATGTCGAGATACTCGGGGTGCTGCAAAGTGGTGTGCCCGCCGCCCAGACGAGCGGCAAGGTCGATGGTCTCGGCCCAGTTTCGATCCTGCATCGCGGTGAAGAGGATCGCCAGGAAGGTCCCGAACACGATGGAGAGAAGCGTGAGTAGCGTGCGGCGCTTGTTGCGCCACAGGTTCCTCCACGCCATCGATGCCAGCTTCGGTCGTCCCATCGTTTATCTGTGGCGCATCGCCTCGACCGGTCTTATGAGCGCCGCCTTGAGGCCGGGGTACACGATTGCAGCGAAGACGATAATGACCAGCGTGAGGACCGGACCGCTGATCGATGAGGCAGTATACTCGCCGTACCACACCGGGTGCATCGCCAACCCCGCCACCGACATGCCGCCGATTCTGCCGACGTTTACCCCGTGGTTGCTCAGGTACCAGATGCCGGGGGTGGCGAGCGCGAGGCCGGTTACGATCGCGATGACGGTCTGTATGGTGCCCTCGACGAGAATCAGCGCGAGCACCCGCGTCGGGCTGACGCCGAGCGCCTTGAAGACTCCGAATTCGCGTATGCGCTCGAAGACCGCCATCAACATTGCGTTGAGGATCAAGATGCCGACGGCGATGTAGATGATGAAGAAGAGGACGTAGATGACGGAGCGCGCCGAATCCAGCATGGTGGAGATGGTCGGCATGAGCTGACGCCAGGTCTGCACGTCGAGGTCAGGCGCGACCGCCAGGACACGCTGAGCTGCCACGTCGAGCTCCATGTCGGCCGGCCTGCGTACGATGATCTGGTGTGCGCCTTGCGGAACCACCATCAGCTCGCGAAAGCTCTCGGCGTTCATGTACACGGTCGCGCGGTCGGTTGCCGCGGATATGCCCATGAGGACGCCGCGCACGGTGAAGAGATCATTGGCCATGCTGCCGTCGGCGGCCTGCGAGAGGACGACCAGCTCGGCGCCGGGCTTCACTCCGAGTGTGCGGGCCAGACGGCGCCCGAGCACCACGCCTGCAGGGTCGGCGGGATCGAGCCATGTTCCTTCGGCGACCCTCTCCTGGGCCAGAGTGACGGTAGCGTCGCGCGCCACCTCTACTCCTCGGAAGGCCACGCCGGCCGACGATGTGCCCGCGGCCGCCAAACCGCCTCCGAGCAGACGCGCGCTGGAGCGAAAGCCGAGCTCGTCGAGGCGGGCCAAGAGGCGGTCGGGGTCTTCGATGCGCGAGTAGATGGAAGGATTGTCCCGGAAGTCGGGCGCGAATATCTGAATGTCGCCGACCTCGAGGTCGAGCACGTCGCGCTCCATTCCGTTCAGGTAGCCTGTGATCAGCCCTGAGTAGAGGACCATCACCCACAGCGCGAACGTCATCGCCGCAATCGTGACGACAGAGCGGCGCCGGTTGCGCCACACGTTTCGCCAAGCCAGCCGAAACACGTTCACGGGCTCTCCTTGGGTGTCCTGCCCACCTGTGTCAAAGTCCCCTGCCGGGCGTGTGCAGGGGCGCCGACGATGCGACCTTGCCGCGTCGCCAGGCTTGACTACTAGACCACAGAGGAGAGATACATGCGATACGGTCTCATTCTTGCTGCACCAACGATTGCCGGTCAGATCGAGGCAGCCCAGCGCGCCGATGCCGCGGGCTTCGACTCGGTGTGGACGATCGAGTTCTTCAACCAGCACGGTCTCGTGCGCCTGGCCGCGGTGGCCGCCGCCACGAAGAACGTCAAGGTCGGCACGGCGATTGCCTACGCCTTCATGCGCACGCCCATGCTCGCGGCCAGTGCGGCAATGGACATCGACGAGATCTCCGGCGGCCGCATGATCCTCGGCCTCGGCAGCGGAACCCGCAAGATGAACGAGCAGTGGTACTCGATGCCGTGGGTGCATCCGGCGCCCAAGCGCATGTGCGAGGCCGTCGAGCTGATACGCGCAGCCATCGATGCCCGCGAGGGCGGGGGGCTAACCTACTCCGGCGAGCACTACTCGGTGAAGATCCCGCTGTACATGAGGGCGGACGCGGTGCGAGACTCGATTCCGATCTACGTTGCCGGTGTGGCCAAGCCGATGATTCGCGCGGCGGCCAAGGTCGCCGACGGTCTCGTAGGACATCCCGTCTACACGAGGAAGTACATTGCGGAGCAGGTCCTGCCCATCCTCGAAGGCTCTAAGTGCGAGCTCGCTCCCTATGTCGTCTGCTCGGTGAGCGACGACGTCGATCAGGCCAGAAACGAAGCCCGCCAGCAGATCGCCTTCTACTACACGACCAGGCTCTACCACACGATTCTCGACACACACGGCTGGCGCGGTATCGGAGAGGAGATCTCTGCAGCCTTCAGGAAAATGGACTTCGCCGCCATGGCCGCTGCCGTGACCGACGAGATGATTGACGCCATCGCCATAACCGGTCGGCCCGACGAGGTGAGAGACCAGCTAAAGCAGTGGGAGGGGCTCACCGATCAGGCGCTCCTCTATCCGCCAAGCATCGGGATTGCGCCGGAGAGAGTTCAGGAGAACCTGGCCGCGATGGTGGACACGTTCGCCGTCTGAAGCGCCGCCGGATCTTCACCTGTCGATGGCGTTCTTTAGCAGGCAGTTGGCGGTTCTTTGAACGATCCCGCCCTCATTGCCGGACTGGCGCTCGCAGTCCTGGTCGGCGTCTCTCTCGGATTCTTCGGGGGTGGGGGATCGATCCTTACCGTTCCCTTGCTCGTCTACGTGTTCGGGCTCGATCCGAAACGCGCCATTGCGGGCTCCTTGCTCATCGTCGGGCTTGCCAGTCTTTCCGCCGCGATCCAGCACTGGCGTGAAGGTAATGTGAGGCTCGGGGCGGCGCTCGTTTTCGGAACTGCCGGCATGGGCGGCGCCTATCTCGGCGGCCGCGCCGGAGAGTTGTTCGACGGGACACTACTGCTGCTCTTGTTTGCAGCAACCATGCTTCTGGCCGCTACGGCCATGTGGCGCGGTCGTCGGAGGGTGACCGTGACGAGCAGTGACGGAGATGCGACCAGGAAGCTCGTGGTTCAGGGCTTCGGCGTGGGGTCGTTCACGGGCCTCATCGGAGCGGGAGGCGGATTCCTGATCGTTCCGGCGCTGGCGCTCTGGACTGGAATGCCGATGCGTTGCGCAATCGGGACCTCTCTCGTCGTCATCGCGATGAATACCCTTTCCGGGTTCGCCGGGTATGTGAGTCACGTCGAGGTCGACTATGCGCTCGTTGCAGCCGTGGCGGCCGCGGCGATCGTCGGCTCTTTCGGTGGTTCGAGACTGGCGCTCGTCGTCGAGCCGAGCTCGCTGCGCCGCTATTTTGCCGTGTTCATCTCCGTCATGGGAGTCGTGATCCTCGTGCGGGAATCACCCGTATGGCTCGACACTGCGCTCACTGCCCTTCCCTCGAGCCTGCCCCAGGCCTTCTTCGCGCTCGTCATGCTCGCCGTGGGGATTGCGACCGGCCGTGGCTCGAGACGCCCGGGCGCCGAACTCGAGCGAGAGAGGGAGTTCAAGGAAGGAGAGGGCATCTAGGGGCCTCCGCCGGCCAAGCGTGGCTGTGCGTCATTGACCTAGAGTGCGGTTGATGATGTGGGCGAGTACAGGTGGTGGGCAATAATCGTGCGGCATACGGCCTGTGCATGGCAGATATGCCGGTTCGGACGTAGGACGACCCGCGGGGGTGAGTCACGGCCTGGGTGCCGTGAGGAGGGGAGGCCTCTCGCTTCTTGCGCAGCCTGTGCAAGAAAGGGTTTGCATGATAAGGATAAAGCCGATAAGAGATATCCGTAATCTCGTAAGGGTAGTACCGCGACGCCCAAGAGGCCTAAATCCACCAACCGAAAGGAAGAGACAATGAGCGATCAACAGTTTCCAATGTTTTGCGATCAGTGTGAGCAGACCGACCACGGGGTAGGGTGCGTCGACAGAGGCGTGTGCGGCAAGAACCCCGACATCGAGTCATTGCAGAAGATCCTCCTGTACGGCGTCAAGGGCATGGCGGCTTACAAGAATCACGCGCGCCGTCTTGGCAAGACCGATCCCGAAGTCGAAGCGTTCATCGAGGACGCGCTGTTTGCGACCATGACGAACGTCAACTTCGACATGGCCACGCTGCTCGACATGGTCCTCGAGTGCGGTCGCATGAACCTCAAGACGATGGAGTTGCTAAACGACGCGCACGTCGAGGTTCTCGGACAGCCCGAGCCCACCGATGTGGATGAAGGCATCCAGGATGGCCCCGGTATCCTCATTAGCGGCCACGACCTCGTGGATCTCAAGAACCTGCTCGAGCAGACCGAAGGCAAGGGCATCAAGGTCTACACGCATGGCGAGATGCTGCCGGGACACATGTACCCCGAGCTCAAGCGCCATGAGCATTTCGCCGGTCATTACGGCGGTGCATGGCAGAAGCAGCGGCGCGAGTTCGAAGACTTCGGTGGGCCGATCGTCGTGACGACCAACTGCGTGCTGATCCCCAACGAGAGCAGCGGCTACGGGGACCGCTTGTTCACGATGCGTTATACGGCGGTACCGGGAGCCAGCGTTCTGAAAACCGACGATTTCTCGTCGGTGATCGAGCGCGCGCTCGAGATTGGCGCCCTCCAGCCGACGCCGCTCAAGACGAGTACGGTTGGCTTCCATCACAGTGTGATTCTCGGCCTTGCCGACAAGGTCGTAGACGCGGTCAAAGCGGGCGACGTCAAGCACTTCTTCCTGATCGGAGGGTGCGACGGTGCCGAGGTCGGCCGCAACTACTTCTCGGACTTCGCGCAGGCCGCACCCGAGGAGTCTATCATCCTGACGCTGGGCTGCGGCAAGTTCCGTATTCGCGACCACGATTATGGCACGGTGGCGGGACTGCCGCGTCTTCTCGACATGGGGCAGTGCAACGACGCCTACGGTGCAATCCAGGTGGCGGTCGCTTTGGCCAAAGCTTTCGACTGCGGCGTGAACGATCTGCCGCTCACGTTGGTGATCTCGTGGTTCGAGCAGAAGGCAGTGGCTGTACTGCTAACGCTGCTTCACCTGGGAATCAAGGGCATACGGCTGGGACCGGCGCTGCCTGCTTTTGTGAGCCCCAACGTGCTCGCGGTCTTGCAGGAGAAGTTCGACCTCAAGCCGATCGGCAGCGACGGAAAGGCGGACGTCGGCGCCGTGATGGCGGCCTAATCGGAATATAGGCTCGCGACTGAGTAGTCGCACAACGAGAGGGGCTCAGTCGGCGTCATGCTTACGGAGACTTCCAAGACAGCGATCCAGGCGCTCGTGTTCATTGCGCAGGAGGGCGGGGACGATCCCTGCCCTCCTGCGACGATTGCCCAGAGCCTGGGCGCATCCCCAAGCTACGTTGCCAAGATCGACACGTTGCTGGTCAAGGCCGGGATACTGAAGACCTTCCGCGGTGTACGCGGCGGCGTGAAGCTCGGACGTCCGCTCGATACGATCACTCTGCTCGACGTGGTGGAGGCCTGCCAGGGCAAGGTGCTGGGAGATTACTGCGAGGAGTACGACAAACTCGAAGAGGTCTGCGGCTTCCATGTTGCCATGCACGAGCTGCAGGGCGCCATCGTTGCGTCGCTCGAGAAGTGGACGCTTACCGATCTGCTGGCCAGGCCGGCTCCGGTGAACGAAGCAATTTCCAACTGTCGCATGATCTGCGCCTCTCGTTAGACCGGGGCAACCGCGCTGCCGTCAGGCGCCGGCTTCCGGTAAGGTCTCGCCGGGAGAGACGCCGGATATGCCCTACATCGACCGCAACGGGACCAAGATATACTACGAGACGACGGGCGAAGGTTCCGCCGTTCTACTAACCCACGGTTACAGCTCGACACTGCGTACGTGGGATCCCCAGGTGGCGGTGCTCGGCGACCGCTTTCAACTCATTGCGTGGGACATCCGCGGTCACGGCAGCTCGGATTGTCCGGAGGATCCGGGCGAGTACTCGATTGAAGCGACGGTTGCCGATATGGCCGCCATCCTCGATGCCTGCGGTGCCGAGCGCGCGGTGCTTGCCGGCCATTCAATGGGGGGATTCCTGTCGCTGGAGTTCCATCTGGTGCACCGGGAGCGGGTAGCCGCGCTGGTGCTCTATGGTACCGGTCCCGGTTTCAAGAAAGACAAACCACGCGCCGGATGGAACGAACTCGCCGAGAGGACGGCAACGCGGCTCGAGGAAAAGGGATTTGCCGCACTTGGCAAGGGGGCGGAGGTGGCCGGCAGTAAACACCGCTCACCGCAAGGGCTGGCCAACGCGGCCAGAGGCATCATGAGACAGAAGGACGCACGCGTGATCGAGTCGCTGCCGACGATCGAAGTGCCCACACTCGTGTTGGCCGGCGCCAACGACGAGCCTTTTCTGGCCAGCACCGACTACATGGCTGTGAAAGTCGCCAACGCGACCAAGGTGCTCATCGACGACGCAGGCCATTCGGCGAATAAAGAGCGCCCCGAGGCGTTCAACGCCGCACTCGCGGCGTTCCTGGAGAAGCTGCCGGACTTCTAGCCCTGCGTGCAGCTCGCGCCTTGATCTCGGCCCGAATCTCGGCCCCTGGCTCGGTCCGGGATTCTTCAACGGACTGTCAGCCTTCGCTCGGAATCGTCCTCAGTTCAGCTCGAGCTTTGTTGAGCGCAGGCACAGAAGTTTAGGCTTGATCGCCGTTACTTTTGTTCTGTGGAACTGGTTATCCGTATAGACGGTGCGCCGCATGAACTTGCTCTGGCGCGGCTTGATCCTGGCGTCCTTGATCTTGTAGCAGGCCAGATGGTCCGAGGGACTGGCTATCCCTTCGCCGTTCTTGTCGACCGGATTGCAGAAGCGCGCCGGCTTCATCACGGTCGTCAGTTTGTCTTCGAACTGGTCGAGGAGCGACACTGTTTGCTGCACGAACTTCGGCTGCTCTTTCGCCGTCTTGGCCTTGTAGCAGAGGAAGTGGTCGACCTCTTGGTGCGCGGGCAGGGCTTCGTACCAGGAGAAGTCCTTGCCGGTCGGCAGGCAGAGCTCCGCCGGCTTGGTCATATCGAGGATCTCCACTCCGAACGCGTTCGACGATTGGACCCTGCGTGCAACGAACTTGGCCTGCGGCGTATCGGTTCTCGCCTTGGTGGTCTTGTAACACAGGAGGTGAACCTCGGGGACGTTGGTGCCGCCAGAATCCCGATCGACCGGATTACCGAGATAGGACGCCTTGATCGCGCTGGCGCGCCAGGTCCGGAACTGGTCCTCCAGATAGACGTCGACCTGTTCGAATTGCGGAGCCGGCTTGTTGATCTTGGCCTTGTAGAGCTTGAAGTCGTCGAGCGCACAGACTGCCGGTTCCCAGGGACCGAAGCAGACTCCCGCCGAACACACGCTGTCCGTGCAAGCGAGGCCGTCGTAGCAGGTCACGGTATTGTTGGTATGTATGCACTCCCCGACGTCATTGCAGAGATCGTCCGTGCAGACATTGCCGTCGTCCGGGCACGGTACGCCGGCCAGTCCCGGAGGGTGAGTGCAGGTGCCTGCGTTGTCGCAGACGTCGTCGGTGCAGACATCGCCGTCATCTGGGCACGGGACGTCGGCGGGCCCCGCCGGGTGAGTGCAGGTGCCGGCGCCGTCACAGACGTCGTCGGTGCAGTCGTCGCCGTCATCGGGGCAGGCGGTGTCGATGGCCTCGGGCGTGCACACCGACGGCTGGCCGGTGCAGCTGTAGCATGCGGCCAGGGTGCAAGTGGCATCGCAGCCGTCGCCGTCGGCCGTGTTGCCGTCGTCGCAGTCCTCTCCCGGATCCAGGTTCTCATCCCCGCACATGGCCACGTTGTACAGCGTCAGCGCGTCATCAACTCGGCTCGCCACATAGACGTGGCCGCCGTCCGGGCTTATGGAGAGGTAGCGTGCACCCCACAGGCCGGTACCCTCGCCTCCCTGGTGCCCCTCGAGGAAGGTGACCAGGCCGGTGACGGGGTCGCGGGTGTATGCCGCGATCGCCGACTGCGACCAGCCATTCACGTAGACGTAGGCGCCGTCGGGGCTCACGCGCGGGCAACGCGGATCGATCAGCCCGTCGACCTGCCCAGTGACGTGGGGACGTATCTGCTCGAAGGTCAGCATTCCGGATATTGCGTCGCGACTGAACACCGACAGAGCCTGATCCCCGTCCCAATCGGGAATACCGGCGGCGACATAGGCAAACGCGCCGTCAGGGCTAAAGCTCACGTCGGTCACGCGGCCGAGACCGTCTACGCCGTCGATGCCGTCACGCAAGACCTGGATCTGGGTCAGCCTGCCGTCGGACGGGTCACGGTCGAAGACCGCGAGTGCGTCGTCCCATACGCCTGTGACATAGACCTGATTGCCGTCGGGGCTCAGCCGAACCTCCCCTGCGCCATCGAGGCCATCGACGCCGTCTACGCCGTCGAACTTCGCCTCGACGAAGGTGAGCTGGCCTGTGCCGGAGTCGCGGGAGAACAGGGCTACGGCATCGTCCCCCTGTCCGGTGACATAGACGTGCTCGCCACCCGGGCTTACCGCCACACCGCCGGGCATATCGATGCCCTGGACGCCTCCGGAACCATTGGACACTGTTTCGATGTAGGTCAGCTCGCCGGTTGTCGTGTCGCGGCTCGAGACGCGGACGCGACCGATCGAAGAATAGCTGCCGGTAAGGTAGAGGTGCCGGCCGTCCGGACTGATCGCGGTACGTGTGCCCAAGAGACTTCCCACCGATTCTGCTTCGACGAAGGTGAGCACTCCGGTGATCGCGTCCCGGCTGAAGACGGCCACTCGCCTGTCGAGGGCGCCTACTCCGTAGACGTGCTTGCCGTCGGGGCTGGTCTCGACGGTACCGACCCAGTCGAGACCGTTTACGCCATTGACTCCATCGAAGTACGATTCGACGTAGTTGAGGTGGTCGGCTTGCGCAGGGAACCCCGTGCTGAGTAACACCGCCAAAGTCAGCCCGCGGGTCAACAAACCCACCCGGATAAACTTGCATGCCATGTCACACCTCCCTCGCGCACGAACAGCGCCGTGCGCGCCGACACTCATGGCGGTGCCTGTTCCCGGCAGTCTAGCACGGGAATTGCCAGGCGGACGCCCCCAAAAGAGGCGATCCTGCGCTATTTCATGTAATCAGCGAGCCAGAAGTCGGGGCTGTGCCCGCGAGTAGAGCCGCCAGCAGGGCTAGGCCGAGACTCTGAGGGAAGTGCCCTTCCACGAATGCCGTCCCGAGGCGGCATTCGACCTCGAGACGAGCTATGGGCATTGCTCAGCCCAGCTCGAGGATATCGGTGGCCCAGCCTTCGACCGACTTGGGCCGCGGGCTGGTCATGACGATGGTGCCGCCGGCCTGGTGGTGCTCGTCGAGAACCTCGTGAAGCGCGCCTTCGAACGTCTCATCGACGAACGCGAAAGGCTCATCGAGCACCAGCAACGGTGCCTGCCGCGCGGCGGCCCGTGCGAGAGCCGCCAGACGAAGCTGACCGACGCTGAGAGTGCGCTCTTGCCGCCTGGCCAGTCTTTCGACGCCGAGACGCTCGAGCCATCCGAGAGCCATCTTCTTTGCATCGTCATGTGCGCGACCGGGACCGAGCGCTAGCATCACGTTCGAGAGCACGGTACCCGGCAGAGGAAAGGGCTGCTGCGCGACATAGCTCACGCGTTTGCGCAGCTCCTTGCTGAGCGGCAGCCGCATCGGCCGGTCCAGGAACCACACATCACCGGTCGTGGGCTTGAGCAAGCCGACGAGGATTTCCATCAAAGTGGTCTTGCCCGAACCGTTGGGGCCGACCACCGCGAAGCGGCTTCCCTTGGGGACGATGAGCTCGCCCACTTCGAGTGCCGCGGAACCGTTGTAGGCGTGCATTAGACGTTGGGCTCGATAGATCATCGGACGTGAGCCTCCTGTAGGCGGTGAAAGCCGACGTTTATGGCAAGTGCCACGCCGAGGAGAAGAAATCCCAGTGCGAGGCCGAGCTGGAAGTTACCTTTGGATGTTTCCATGGCGATGGTGGTCGTCATGGTGCGTGTCGAGTGGCGTATGTTTCCGCCGAGCATGAGTGCCGAGCCCACCTCGGTGAAGATGCGGCCGAAAGCCGCGACCACGGCGGCCAGTACGCCGAAGCGGGCTTCCTTTACCAGTATCCAGGCGGTCCGCCAGCCGGGCAGGCCCAGCGCGATCAGCTCCTTGCGCAGCCTCACGTCGGTGCGATTCAGTGCGGCCAGTGTGAGCGAGATTATCAGCGGCAAAGCCAGCAATGTCTGTCCCGCGCTCATGGCGGGCCAGCTATAAAGGAGTCCCAGCGATCCGAGCGGGGCCGAGCGCGAGAGTAACGAGTAGAGCAGTACTCCCACGAAGACCGAGGGGAGGGCGGTGAGAGTGTTGAAGATCGTCACCAGTGCCCTGCGGCCCGCAAACTCGTGGCTCGATGCCCACAAGGCCACGGGAATGCCGATCGCCGAGGCCACCACTATCGCCACCGACGAGGTCTTGAGACTGGTCAGGCATATCTCGAGCGTCTCGATGCTCAGGAATCCGCTCACTTCATCTCTGCGGCCACCGAGCCCTCCGCGCTCGGATGGAAGAGCATGTGGCCGTCCTTCTCGAAGCGTGCGATCAGCGTCTGCACGTCGGGGGTTATGAGCCAGGCGACGAACGACTCGGCGAGCCGTTGGCTTGCGTTCCGCTCTGCCGGTGCGCGAACCGGAATCGCGCCGTAGGGATTTATCAGGCGGGGATCGCCCTCGACCAGAATCTCGAGCTCCAGGCCGTCCTTCATCGCGAGAAAGGTCGCCCTGTCGGTGAGAACGTAACCTTCCATCTCGCTGCCGACTTGCAGAGTCGCACCCATTCCCTGGCCGGTCTCGCGATACCACTTACCTTCGGGCTCGATGCCGACTTCGCCCCACAGCGACCGTTCCCGCGAATGCGTGCCCGACTCGTCGCCACGACTTATGAAAGTTGTCTCGTTCTCGACCATGGCACGGAGGATCTCGTCGAGGTTGCGCGCGCTTCTGACCGAGGCCGGATCGGCGGGCGGACCGACGATCACGAAGTCGTTCCACATCACGTCGCGCCGGTAGAGTCCGTGACCGTCGGCGACGAAAGCGTTTTCTCTGGTCGTGTCGTGGACGAGCACGGCATCCACGTCGCCATTGATCCCCAGGCGCAGCGCTTTGCCGGTTCCGACAGCGATCACGTCCACTGTGCAGTCACATTCCTGCTCGTAGCCAGGCAGCAGGTACTCGAGCAGTCCGGAGTTGTCGGTGCTCGTGGTCGTGGCCAGCCGCAGTCGCGAGGGGGCCTCTGCCGAGGCACTGCCGGCCGCCAAGACGAGTGCGCCGGCAAACGCGAAACGGAGAAGCGGCGCTCTGGTCATCGTCTTCAACATCTTCAGCATGCAAGGCTATGCATATTGACTGGCAAAAAAAAGCCGCCTCACCCGAACTCGGCGAGGTGCTTCTCGAACTGGCTCTCGGCGGCCCTTTTGACTGCCGTGCGGATCTTCATGAAGCCGTCGAGCCAGCGCTTCCCGTCGGGGGTCAGCCGCGAGCGTTTCTGGCTCTGGCCGCCCAGGGTGGTCTCGACCAGCTTGGTGCCGACAATCGCCTCGGCCTTGCGAATGCGTCCCCACACGTAGCGGTAGGAGCGCTTCTCCGCCTTGGCCACGGCAGTGATCGAGCCGAGCCGGTCTATTCCCTCGAGAATCGCCCCGACTCCGTATCCGAAGAGGTAGCGACCCTCTTCGTCCTCGATCCACACCTTGCTGTTTACCTTCATGCTCCTCTCCGTCAGCCCCCGGCGGCGGCTTTGACGAAGGCCACGACATCGCCGTCGGCGAGCTCGGTCTTCATCCCGCGCCTGTGACTTACCAGGACTCCGTTGACCGCGACGGCGGCCACCTGCGTCAGCCTCTCGAACTCGGGCCCTACCTTCGCCTTGGCTTTCTCTACTACGTCGGCGACGGTCGCGACATCCTCGACCTCGAAGCTGTCCAGCTCCAGTACCTTGCTCATCTCATAGGTCGGCTCTATGCGGACACGCATGAGAATCACCTCCTCTTACCAGAATCCCTTACCGGCAGCCCTGTCATGATTGCAGGCGGTCCTCCGACCGCGTTCGACGACTCAGACGGCAACCTTCAGCTTGCGAAGTGTGCTCGGTTTGGGCACGCCGTCGGTGTCCCAGCCGCGAATCTGGTAGTAACGCGGCAGCAACTTGCCTAATGGGTGGCCGCTGTCCATGTGCTTGAAGATCGACTCGTTGAGCATACGCGGTGGCAGGGTGTCGTCTTGACCCGTCAAACCCTCGCGCAGGTTGTACATGCGCTCGAGGTTGAAGATGCGCGCGCCGATCTCCTGTAGATGACCCGACGAGAAGGTCGTTCCAGTTATCATCGTCAACCACTTCTCGAACCACAAGTTGGGCTTACCCTTGATACTCTGGAGTATGCGCAACAGCGGGCCGCTGTTCTCCACAGCAGTCACCGCAAGTCTGAACTTCCACGACTTCGGGTCGGCCTCGTGGACGAACTTGGGGAACACAGCGTAAGTCGTGAACATGCACAGCACCATCGAGTTGATGGTGCAGGCCGCGTTCTGTTGTAGGAACGGGAGGTCCGCCTTGAGCTTCAGGTTTTGCGGATTGATGGTGAAGGGACCGACGCTTTCCATGTACATCGTCCCGCCTTGCACGTGGCAGCCGCCGCGGTTGGTCGTTGCGTACTCGACTCCCTGGCCGAAGGATCCCCGTGGATCGTAGGCCGAGAGCTCCAACCCCTTGACGTGCATTGCGAACTCGTGCCCGCCGTGCTTCTCGCTCATGCGCTTGACGCCTTCGGCCAAGTCGTTGCCGAGACCTTTGCGGTGAGCGATGTCCTTGATCATCACCGAGACGCCCGATGGGTTGCCGAAATTGAGGCCGGAGTCGAGCATCCCGCGCTCCTGCAGCTCCAT
>PIVZ01001007.1 GCA_003354045.1 bacterium | reverse complement strand
GCCATCTCGCTTGGAGTGCAGGCCTCCTGTGCTGCTTCCACAAAGGAATCTCGTGCACGGAGTCTACGCTGTTTCGAAGCCACGCATTGCTTCGCGGTCGAGCGGAAGCAGGACGGGGATGTCAAATCCGATGGAGAGGAACTTGCCTGCGGCCCCGGCGAGGACGAGGGCCCTCGCGCCATTGCTGGCCTCGTCGAGCGCAGCGGCGAGCTCTTCTACGAGCTCCGGGCTCAGCGGATTGGTCGCGCCCCGGTCCAGTTGCAGGAGGAGGACGCCGTTTCGGTCTTCTCTCTTGATCATGCGTAGAGCCTAGCGGTCCGGGCGGCCCGGCGCCACCCCTTGTCTCCGCTCGGATCATCACTTAGTCTCCTGCCGTTGCACACCGGAACTATAGCGGCTCGTGCCACGTGGCACGGCCAATTCCTGGAGCTTCGCGACATGCCCGACCCGAGACCCTACGCCCTCATCTTCCTGCTTGTGACCGGCATGCTCCCCGCATGCTCGACCACGGATCGCCGAATGGGAGGAGAAGAAACGATGAGTAATGGAGACAGCGAACGGATCGTATCCGATGACGGCAGCGGGGAGGCGACAGCCGCATACGTCGCCAGGCGTCTGCGAGAACTCGCAGTGGAGGCAGACGATGTGATCGCGTCCGCGGCCTCGGCGGCCGATCGATCGCCTGCCGACCTTCACGAGATTTACCGCGAGGCATGGTGGGAACTGCACCTGCGTCTGGGCGACGGGGCGATCGGTCCGGCGACTGCCGCAGCCGCCCCGCTTCTCTCCGAGAAGCAGAGCGTCCTCGCCACGCGGCTTGGTATCTCCGAAGGGATCCGCGACAGGTTCGACTGGTCGGTCGGGCGCGAGTTGCCGAATCTCGGCCCCATCGGCAGGGACATCGAGACGAATGCCGCACCCATATTCTGGAGTTAGCCGACGGACGAGACGACGCTGCGGGAGACCGGAGCAAGACTGATGGAAACCGGGGAGACCACCGTCGAACTGGCCCGCCGCTTTCCGCCGGCGATGTCGCTTGCCCGATTCGAAGAGGCGATGGGGGAACTGGCGGACGCTATGGAGGAACGGCCATCGGTTCGGACGACGGGTCGCTAC
>PIVZ01000430.1 GCA_003354045.1 bacterium | reverse complement strand
TTTGATGTGGACCATTACCGGCATGACCCTGATCGAGTTACTCGTGGCAATGGCCATCTTCGCGGTAATCGCCGGCGGCCTATATGGGACCTTCGCCCGGGCCGCCGCCGGCCGCGATCTTGCCACTCGGCGCGCGGCACTCTACTCGAGCGCCCGCAGAGTCGTCGGGAGGCTCGAGCAAGACATCAAAGGTAGCTTTAACACGGGGCTCTATAATGCTGATTTCAAACGTTTTTTCTCGCCTGCCCCTGACTCTTTCACTACTTTCGACAAGAACCGGACAGTGTTCGACGCGACAGTGGTGAGCGCCCGCGGGACCGGCTCCCCGGACGGACTCGGCCTGGGGCTGAGAGCTGCCGACGACGACCGCGGCGACCAGGCCCGCGTCATCTACCGCCTCGAGGAAGATGCGAACCTGGTGCGCTACGAACAGCGGCCGCCACGGCCCGGTGAGCTCGACTTCGACGAACTCACCGGCGAGGTGATGGCAGAGGGCGCAGCCGCTCTCTCCTTGCGCTTCTCGAACGGCCAGGAATGGTTCGACGAGTGGGATTCCGGGGTGCAGGGACGCAATCGCGGCCACGCCCCTTATGTGGTGGAGACGCGGCTGCGGCTGGAGGTCTCGGACGGGCCGCCGCTGGAGGTGGTCTCCTCGGTGGTCGTCGCGCTGGGAGTCCTCAGGCGTTGACATGAGCACCTGCACAAGAAGAGAGAGCGGCCGGGCGGGCGAGCGTGGCGCTGCGCTACTGGTAACACTTCTCAGCATCGCCCTGCTGACTGTGCTGGTAGTTGAGTTCACCTACAGTAGTCAGGTGGACTACCGGCGCGCGAGCCACTGGCTGAAGGCCCGCCGTGCCGCTCTCCTGGCCGAATCTGGAGTCACGCTGGCCACCGAACTACTGCTGCTCGACGGCAGCCTCTCCACCTCCGACTCGCTGGCCGAGATATGGGCCCAACCTTTTCCGCCCATCGTCAGCGATGCCGGTGCCATATTCGTACGCATAGAAGACCTCAGCGGCCGCTTCGACCTGAACCTGCTCGAGTCGGGAGCGGGCCTCGGCCGAACCGCGCTACGCCGTTTTCAGACCATTCTGGACAGCCGCGGCATCGCCCCCGACAAGGCCGGCGCACTCGTGGATTGGATAGACCGTAACCGCAACGTAAACGTCGCGCCGGAGGGCGCCGAGGACTTCTACTACGGCACTCTCACACCGCCCTACCTGCCGCGTAACGGCCCCCTGCGCAGCTTCTCCGAGCTTGCCTTGGTGCGCGGATTCGGGCCCGAGGAACTCGTCGCGCTCAGAGAGGTGGCGGCCGTGCTCGGCGGCGAGGAAGCCGCCGTCAACATCAACACGGCGCCCGCCGCGGTGCTGCGCACGCTCGATCCAAGGCTGGAAGACGAGCGGCTGGTGGCCGCACTGGTTGCACGTAGAGACCTCGCGCCATTTCTCAGTCACGACGAGATCGCCGAGGTCGAAGGTATGGGCGCCTTCGGCAAGGGAAGACTACGCCGGATGTTTACGCTCGCCAGTTCCCACTTCCGCATAAGAGCCACCGGCGAGGTGGACGGCATCTATCAATCCATCGAAGCGGTGGTCCATCGTCGCCACGGTAGCGAAATCGAGATACAGTACTGGCTTCCGCGCAGAGGCCCGAACATAGCGGGAGTGGACCTCTCGACGCGGCTCGACCTCTCGGACGCCGGACTGTTCGAGCAGATGCGCTAGCCCGGACTATTCATGAATAATCCGGGCCG
The DNA here is from genome assembly GCA_003354045.1 of bacterium. Classification (GTDB taxonomy): domain Bacteria; phylum Desulfobacterota; class Binatia; order UBA1149; family CAITLU01; genus PIVZ01. The sequence continues at coordinate 2,782 of PIVZ01000430.1, read as the reverse complement.
AGGAGCCCGATCGAAGTGAGCAGCAGAACCCTGGCAATACACCTTAGCGCCCGACGCCTGTGCGTGGCGGTGGCGCAAACCACGATTGGCTCGCTCGAGGTGCTCTCCCTGGAGGACGCGGAGGCTTCACAGGCTGGCGAGGTCCTCGAACGGCTGTCTGCCGATAGCTGGGACCGCGTGCTCGCCACCTGTCCGGCCGATCTCGCCATGTTCCGTTTCCTGGAGTTCCCGTTCCACGACCGCCGGAGGCTCGATCAGGCGGTTGCCCCCGCGCTCGAGGAGCATGTGCCGATGTCGCTCGACGAGGCGGCCACTGCCTACGACTTCACCGGTCCCGACCGTGGTTCGCCGGTGTTGGCTGCGATGGCGGCCAGGGACAGATTGAGCGAGCATGCGGCAAGCCTGGAGGCGCTCGGGGTTGGGCCTCAGCGCACTTTGTGGGCGCCGTGCGTAACGCTCGAGCCCTACCGCAAAGTGGCGAACGACGGTGACCGGTATGCGATCGTGGACGTCAGCGTGGACGGCGCGGTGGTCGCCGTCATAGATGGAGAACGCCTCATCGACCTGCGCCTGGTCGGCCCCTGCAACGACGACTTGCTTGTGCGCAACGTGGTTTGGTCGCTAAAGGCCATGGCCCCGCCGGGCCCACGCCTCATACTCGGCGGTCCCGGGGCCGCCGCCGTGGCGGGTCCACTCGCCGAGACACTGTCCGGTTTCGCTATCGAGCCGCTGCCCGAGCACTGCCCCTTGCCAGGCCTCGAGCATAGCCAGTGGCGTTCCTGTGCTCCGGCAGTCGGACTGCTCTACGCAGCTGCCGGCGAGCTTTCCTACCCGGTGCTCGACTTCTCGCCGCGCGGGTCGGACCTGCTCGGCGCGCTCGGCGCCGTGGCCGAGGAGTTGCGACCGCTGGGACGCTGGGCAGCGGCCGCCGCTTTGCTCGCGCTGATCGCGGCCGGCGCCGACTATGCGCGGCTCTCCTCGCAGCACGGTGCCCTCGAGGACAGAGCCACGGCAGCATTCAGCTCGGCCATGCCGACGGCGTCGCTCGGGCCGGGCAAACGGCTGAAGTTGGAGATGCGCCTTCGTGAGCTGAGTGGGCGCGACGACGCAACGGGATCGATGGCCGCCGACTCGCCGTTGCGCGTGCTCGCCGTCATGTCGAAGGCTGTAGCCAGGAATCTCGACGTCGAGTTCTCCGAGTTCGACCACGCGCCACCCAAGGTACGGGTGGCCGGCCGCGCGGCCAGCTTCGAGTCGGTGACCCGGCTGGAAGAGGCCCTGCGCGACAGCGGCCACTTCGCCGCGGTTGAAGTCAAGGACGTGCATGCCGCCGTCGGCGGAGAAGGCGTGGAGTTCGACATCGTATTACGGCTCGACGGCACGGGGGGGAGAGCATGAACGAGTATCTCCGCCCTCTGCTCGGCCTGCTGGCCAGACTCAACCCCCGCGAGCAACGCCTGGTAGTCGTGTTCCTTGCGTTGCTCGCAGTGGTCGTAGTCTACGGCGTCATCGTCGAACCACTGGTCGGCGGTCGCCGCCGGCTCGCGAGCGATATAGAGAGCCTGTCCGGCGATGTCGCCGTAATGGAGACTTTAGCCGACCGCATCCATGCACTCGAGACCATCGGCGCCAAGAAGAGAAAGGGCCCGGCCGGACCTGCCGAGGACTTCTCGCTGTTCGCGTTCATCGACAAAGCCGCGGTCGGATCGGTAAGAGAGGAGACCGTCGCCTCCATGACGCCGACCCGCCGGCCGCTCGAACAAGGCATGGAAGAGAGCACAGTAGAGCTCAAGCTCTCAGCCGTCACGCTCGCCGAAATCGTAGCGCTATTGCGCGAGATCGAGGGCGCGCGCCACCCCGTTTACGTAAAGCGCTTGGACATGAAGAAGCGCTACGATGAGCGTCGCGAGTTCGACGTGGTACTGATCGCGGGTGCGATGTCGCGAACATGAAGCGGCTGGCCCTCTTCGTCGCGCTATTGACGGTCTTTCTACTTCTCACCTTCCCCCACCAGATCCTCATTCGCCGGCTGGTAAGCAAGCCGCTGGCCGCTTCCGGAATCGAGGTATCGATGGCCAAGGCAGGCTTCGCTCTGCCGCTCGGCTACCGGGTGCGTGCTCTGCGCGCCGCGAAGGGCCCGTACGGCGTCACGTTGGGATCGGTTTACATGAGCTTGTCACGGCGAGTCTCGGCCAAGGCCTGTGGAGGAAGCGTAGAGGGCCGTATCGGCTCCTTCTCGGCACCGCAGCTCGAGCTCGAGCTCGACGGCATAGACCCGTCGCTGTGCCTGGAGCTGGGCGGTCTGGACTTGGCGGGTGACTTCGCCGGCACCGTCGAGATCTCCGGCCGGCCCGGCACGGAGGGCGGCTCGGGCAGCCTCAACATCACTGCAAACGAAGTCAGTGTTTCCGGCAAGCTGCCGGAAGCTGCCGGCGAAGCGGTCCCGGCCGGTCTGGACATAGGCCAGTGGCGGCTTTCCGATGTGGCCCTCGAGGCCGCGTTCACCGGCTACCGTGTCGAGATCTCGAGTGCCCGCGCACTGATCGAGGGCCTGGAGTACGAGCTTGCCGCCACGCTGGCCGAGCCCACACGCGCGCGGGCCGCCCCCCTCGGCGGACAGTTACGCGTGCGCGCAGCCACCCCCACCAACCGCGGCAAGGTCCTGCTCGGCATGCTGCCCAAAGCCAGGGAGCGAGCCGGCGGCTGGCGCGCCTATCGTGTGGGCGGCACAGTCGCGAAGCCGTTCATAAGCGCCATGGATTAGCTCTGGCCTGCGATGCGC
>PIVZ01000429.1 GCA_003354045.1 bacterium | reverse complement strand
GGCTGGGAAACCCGGGTGGCCTGGAGCGCAAAGCAGAACGCCGCTCTGTTCTCGTTGGCCTCGTAGTAATCGAACAGATGCGACTGTAAGAAGCCCGAGCCTGCCGTCACTTCGGTCACACAATCCTCGACCGACGTGGTCTTGATGGAGCCGCTGCCGCCACCGTTGAAGAAATCAAGCTCGATCCCGCGAGATGCCAACAGCTCGGCCACCGCCCGGCGCTTGTCGGCAACGTCGGCCACAGAACGTCTCTTGAGCGCCTTCTTCACCGAATTGAGAAGTGGCGCGAAGGGATTCTCGTCGGCGACTCCGGCTATGAGAGCCTCATAGGCCATCACGCCGGCAAGCCTTATCTGCGGGCAAGCCAGCACCACCTCGAGGAGTGCCGCAAAGTCGTCCACGTTGCGAACCGGTGAGCGTTGGACCCCGACGTGCTGGCCGACGAGCTGTAAGGACACGTCGAGATCTATGCACACACGAAGTGGCGCACCGGACTTGCCGCCGGCCTTCGCGTCCCAGAAGCCCCCGACGATGTCCACCTGAGCGGGCTCGTCTATCATCAGGGTCACGATGCGACCCTCCTGGGTGAGCTCCCAGAGAATCTCCAGATCGCTTGCCTGTACCGTCGGGTAAGCGATCAGGAGATCGTCGAAGCCGTGGGCGGCCAGCAGCTTGGCTTCCGGAACGGAGAAGCACATGAGCCCGCGCATGTGCTCACCGCCGACCTCCGCGATGCGAGTAAGAAGCTCCGGTACACGAACCGACTTGGAGGCCACACGGAGGTTCTTCCCGTGGTCGGCGGCAACCCGAGCCAGCCGCCGCGTATTCTCGTCGAGCACGTCGAGATCGACGAGCATGAGCGGGAGCGCCTCGCCGCGCACGAGGTCTCTCAGTCGCTCGTACTCCCAGATATCGTTGTTGCTCATCTCATCGCCACCTTCCGTCCGCGCCCTACGCCGGCGCTCTCCACCGTATGCACCCGCTGCCGCTCCGAGCCCTCAGGGCTTCGCAGCGCCGCCCTTGCGGCCGCTCCGCACCCTCACAGCCTCGTCCCCCTGCCCTCACGGCCGGCCTTGTTGGAATAGCTTTCGAGCTTGAGACCGGCGCGAGCGAAGCCGATCAAGCGCAGCAATCCCTTGCCGAACAGGCTCGTCATCATGTCGTCGAACAAGCGGTACTTCTTGGCCGTATACGGGTACCAGTTCGCCTCGATCTTATCGCTGTCCTTGTCCACCAGCACCGACTTCACGTTGCAGAAGCCGTGCAGGCCGTGCTCGCCCTTGTGCCGGCCGAAGCCGCTGTTCTTCACACCGCCGAACGGCAGCGCGGGGTTGCCCTCGGTGAGCATGACGTTGTTGATTGAAACGCCACCCGTGGCCAATGCGCGCCCCACCCGTCTGGCTCTGTCCAGATCCTTCGACCACACGCTGGCGGTGAGCCCATACTCGGAATCGTTGGCGAGCCGCACCACTTCTTCTTCGCTCTCGAAGGGAACGAGAGGAATCACCGGACCGAATGTCTCCTCGCCGGCTATCGACATGTCGGCGCTGACCCTGTCCACCACCATGGGAGGGATGAGCTTGGACTTCCCGTCCCAAGGTCGCGCGCAAATGACCTCGGCTCCTTTCGTCTTGGCGTCTTCGATGTGCTTGGCAACGATCTTGGTCTGGAAATCCACCGTCATCGCACCGATGTCGGCGTCACCGTCTTCGTCCACCTCCTGGACGATCTGCTCAGTGACCTCCAGCAGTCGGGCCTTGAATGCCTCGTAGATCGACTCCTGGACGTAGAGGCGTTCGACCGAGGTGCACGACTGCCCGGTGTTGGTCAGCGCACCCCAGGCCGCGCCTGCGGCCGCACGGTCGATATTGGCGTCCTCGAAAACGATCATGGCGTCTTTGCCGCCGAGCTCTAGTTCGACAGGAACGAGAAGCTTGGCCGCGCGGGCAGCGATCCTACGGCCCGTCTTCGTGCTGCCCGTAAAGAATACCTTGTCGGGCTTGGCGTCGATGAGGGCCGCACCGACCGTACCGGTGCCGTAGACGATCTGCACCCAGCTCGGCGGCACCTGCGCCTCGGCCAGCAAATCTTCGATGAGTCCTTCGAGCGGCGTGTGCTCGGACGGCTTGTAGACCACCGTGTTGCCGGTAAGCAGGGCCGTGGCGATCGGCTGCAGGGCCTGGATGAAGGGGTAGTTCCACGGCGAGATGATGAGCACCGTGCCGAGCGGCTGGTACCAGGTCCACGAGGTCTTGCCCATCATGGTGAGCGGGGTGTGCTGCTTGCGGTCGGCCAGCAGCGTGGGTCCCTCCTTCTCGAGCCAGACGAGCGCTTCGAGCAGTCCGTAGATCTCCGACATGAGCGCATCCGAGCGGCTCTTGCCGGTGTCTTGCTGAATGCGATCTATAATCTCTTCGCGACGACGAAGGACGATCTCGCGCAGAGAGGCGATGTAGGAAACTCGCTCGGCCACGCTCAGGCGGCCAAGCGCGGCGGCGCCGGCCCGGGCCAGGGCCATGGCGCTCTCGGCCGCCGAGGCACCCTCGGGAACCAGCGACCTCGGCGGAGGTTTGGGAAGGACTTCGCTCACACCCGCCGCCCTACCCTCCGCACCGGCATCGCCGGCGCCACTACCCGGCTGCGATACCTCCTCGTCGGGACGCTCGACGACCTTGGGGGTCCACCCCATCACATCGTAGATCCCGGCATCGCCGACGTCGGAGTAGTAAAGGCTCATCACCACACCCTTCACCCCGATGTTGATCATGCGCAACGGCGCACCGAGCAGGCCCGGCAGATGCTGCTTTCGGTCCGCAAGCGTCATGATCCCCCTGACCAGGATGGTGGGCATGAAACAGAACATCGCGAACAGCAGCTTCACACCCTGGCGGTCGGAGTCGGTCATGAACTCGAGCATGCGATCTACGTGCTCAACCGAGCCGGATTCGGAGAACGGGGCGAGCTCGTTGTCGCCCGGAATCATCATGTCGCCGACCTTCAAGAGGCCGGCCAACTGGCTGGTGCTCAGGTATCGAGAGGTCATACGCCCGCCTCCTCGAGAATCCCCGCGGCTGCCTTGAGCGAGAGAGCCATGATCGTGAACGACGGGTTTATGCCCGGCGCATCAGGGAACACGCTCGAATCGGCCGCAAAGATGTTGCGCGCACCATGTACGCGGAACTCGGGATCCACCACCGAGTGCGCCACGTCGTTGCCCATGTTGCATCCCCCCATCAGATGAAGGCCGATGGCCACGCTGCCCTCGATGATCTCCTTGGCGCCGGCAGCGTAGAAGATGTTGCGTATGGCATCGCGGCCGCGGTCGCGACGGCGCCGGTCCTCCTCGTTGAGGGTCTTGTCTACCACCAGGCCTCCCCTCCTGGTCGCGCGAACGCGACCCGGATTGGTGTCGCGAACACACACCTCGATGCAGGCCAGGTGGCGTATATTTCGCATGTGACCCTGGTGCTCGGCGCCGAAGCCCGGCAGCAACATGGCGATGGCGGCCGGCGGCGCGAAGACGTTCTCGAGCTTGAAGCCGCTACGCCGGAAGTCTGGGTCGGCCGACTTGTACGATTGCATGGGGCCCTGGAAGGCATCCACCGGCTCCTCGAACACGGCCAGGTTCATGTACTGGGGGTGGGTGTAGAAATTTTGCCCCAGGGCGGGCAGGCGCTTGCCGAACCCGGAGGTAAGCAACAGGTGAGAGTTGCCGATGGCGCCGCAGGCAAGGATCATCCGTTTGCCACGGTAGGTCCTGGTCTTGCCGTCCTCGCCCACACCGGTCACACGCGTTTCAGCGGCGCTTTCTTCGACCTGCTTGGCCTCGAAATCGGGAACGAGCTCGAGGCCGGCCTCGAGCGCCGTCTGGAGCACGGTCACGGGGGTGCTCTGCTTGCTGTCTATCGGACAGCCGGCAAGGCACACGATGCAGCAGTTGCCTTCCTCGAAGCGGCAGTCCTTCTGAGCCCGCTCCAGCGGCGCACAACGGTAGCCGTTGGCCTCGAAGCCGCGTCTGAACACCTCGGCATTGCCGTTTCGATACTCTTCGGGAATCGTCTGGATTGCTATCCGCTTGGCGGCACGGTCGTACCACGGGTCGAGGTCCGCCCGGTTGAGCCAGGAAACCCCGGACGCTTCTTGCCAGGAATCGAAGGCCGGGTCGTCGAAGCGGTCGAGCAGGGCCTGGTTGACGATGGTGCCACCGCCGACGGCCTTCGGGCGCAGGAAGCCGATGCTGGCGTCGCTGTTGAGCTCGACGCCGCCACCCCAGTAGAGCTTCGAGTTGGCGTCCAGCTCGTTGCGCGGATAGGTGTCCTTGGCGAAGTGCTCACCCGCTTCGAGCATCACGCACTTCATGCCGGCCTGCGTGAGAACGTCGGCAACGAAGGAGCCGGAAAGCCCTCCGCCGACGATTACCGCATCATATATGGTCTCGGTTGACGTCATTGGCTGCCCTCAAAGTAAGTCACGCCAGGACTCGCCGGCCGGCCGGAAGCCCTCCTCGATCGGCGCTCGAGGCGCCCCATGGCGGCTCCATC
>PIVZ01000018.1 GCA_003354045.1 bacterium | reverse complement strand
ACCGAGAGCCCGCGCAATCCGTTCAGCGACCAGTACATCTGCGATCAGCTCGGCAAGGACAACGTTGACATCGCCAGACGAACAGTGGCGAAATACCGTGAGAGCTTGGGGGTTCTACCCTCGTCGAAGCGCAAGAGGTTGGTGTCGCTCGACTGAGGCCGGGAAGCTCCAGACCACAGAGGTTCATCCGTAGTGCAAGTATCCGTAACTTTCAGGCACGTTGATCCCAACGATGCCATGCGAAGCTATGCCACCGAGAAGGTTCAGCGGCTGGCGAACAAGTATCTGAAGAAGGCGCAGGACGCCCACGTCGTGCTGTCGGTGACCAAGCGCCGGCACAACGCGGAGATCCAGATTCACGCGGCGCACTTCGACATATCGGCACACGAGTCCACCGGTGACCTGCACTCGGCCATCGATATGGCGCTCAGCAAGGTCGAGGTGCAGATGCGCCGGCACAACGACCGCATCAACCACCACAAGGGGCGGCAGCCGGCCGGCGGCGCGCCGACCATGATTCCCGTGGATGTGATCGCCGGCCCGGACTACGATGAGTCCGGTGAGCCGCGCGTAGTGGAGACCGACGACATCCCGGCCAAGCCGTTGTCGGTGGAGGACGCCGTCTTGCAGCTAGAACTCAATCACGCGGAATTTCTCGTTTTCCGCAACTCGGCAAACGAGAGCATCAGCGTAGTCTACCGTAGGCGCGACGGTAACTACGGGCTGATCGCGCCCAACACCTGACACTGACCGATGGAACTTTCGAAAATACTGAAGCCACGCTGTGTAGTCCTCGACCTCACCGGAGCCACCAAGGAGGAGGTCCTGCGGAGGCTCTCCGCGCCGGTCAGCGAAAACCGCCCCGAGATCGACAGCGATAAACTCGTAGGCGTGCTGCTCAAGCGCGAGCAGGCGAGCAGCACCGCGATTGCCGATGCGATCGCGATACCGCACGGCAAGGTTCCGCTCGACGAGGAAGTCATCGCTGCGTTCGGGCGCAGCATCGACGGACTCGATTTCGAGGCCCTCGACGGCCAACCCACGAAAATTTTCTTCCTGCTGGTCTCACCGGAGAGCCATCCATCGCTTCATCTGCGTTGGCTCGCCCACATAGCGAGCCTGCTCAAGAACCCCGAGTTCCGAGCCCGGCTCCTGGCCGCCGCCGACGCAGGCGAGATACTGGCCAGCATTGAGCAGGAGGAGAAAGCCCAAAAAAGGGAGCCGTGACCGAGACCAGCGCACCTCAACGCGCGGTTGATATCGTCGTCGTCACGGGGATGTCGGGCTCGGGCAAGTCCACGGCCATCCACGCCCTCGAGGACCAGGGCTACTACTGCATCGACAACCTGCCCACGGCGTTGGTGGCGCGCTTTGCCGAGCTGTGCGCGGAGGCGCGCGCCGGCCTACCCAAGGTGGGTCTCGGGCTCGATCTTCGCGATGCCAGCTATGTGGCCCGCTGGAAAGGCGTGCGCGGGCAGCTCGAAGAGGCCGGCCACCACGTTTTCGTGATCTTCCTCGATGCCTCCGACGACGTGCTGCTCAGGCGATTTTCGGAGACGCGGCGTGTGCACCCGCTCGGCGAGGGCCGAGATCTGAGCGGGGCCATCGACATCGAGCGCCAGGCATTGCAGCCCCTCAGGGAAACCGCCGACCTCGTCATCGACACCGACGCTCTGACGGTTCACGATCTCAAACGCAGGGTGCACGAGTCTGGCGACGGCCGGCTCAGTGTCGAGGCCGGGCCGGCAGTGACGGTAAAGAGCTTCGGCTACAAGTACGGCATCGTCGCGGATGCCGACATGGTCTTCGACGCCCGCTTCATACCGAACCCGTATTACGTGGAAGAGCTGCGGCCGCAGACGGGGTGCGACCCGCAGGTGGCCGAGTTCGTGCTCGGGCGCGAGGTGACCGAAGAGTTCCTCGAGCGGATCCTTTCCCTTCTCGAGTTCCTGTTGGCGCACTTCGCGGAGGAGGGCAAGGCCTACCTGACCATAGCCGTCGGCTGCACGGGTGGGCGGCATCGTTCGGTCGCTATAGCCGAAGAACTGGCCGCGCGGCTCGGGCGCGAGGGCCTTGACGTGATCGTGCGCCATCGCGACATCGAAAGGGGCGGCCAATGAGCCCGGCGGGCCGGGCCAGCGCCAAGCTCACGATCGGCAATGAGCTCGGGCTCCACATGCGGGCCGCGGCTATGGTGGTTCGCACCGCCAAGGAGTTCAAGAGCAAGATAACTATCTCCTCCGACGCCGCCGTGGCGGACGCGCGCAGTGTGCTCGAGTTGCTCACCCTGTCTGCGCCCAAGGGGACCAAGCTCACCGTGAGCGCCGAGGGGGTCGATGCCGAGGCGGCGGTGGCGGCCTTGGGCGAGCTCGTCGCCCGCAATTTCGCCGAGTAGCTCACTGTTTGACCCCCCTCCGCGCGCCTAGTAATTCTCGCTGCCATGCCAGTCGATGAATTCATCTTTACCTCCGAGTCCGTCTCGGAGGGCCACCCCGATAAAGTAAGCGATCAGATCTCGGACGGAGTCCTCGACGCCCATCTGGACGGAGACCGCCACAGTCGCGTGGCGTGCGAGACGCTCACGGCCACCAACCTCGTAGTTCTGGCCGGCGAGATCACCAGCAGCCGCAAGGTGGACTACGATCCGCTGGTGCGCGACATCATCCGCGACATCGGCTACGTGGGAACCGAGGGGTTCGATGCCGACAGTTGCGAGGTAATGGTGCGCCTGGTCGGTCAGTCGCCCGATATCTCCCAGGGCGTCACCGCCGGGGAAGGCCTGCACGAAGAGCAGGGAGCCGGCGACCAGGGCCTGATGTTCGGCTATGCCTGCGATCAGACCCCCGAGCTCATGCCGCTGCCGATCGCGCTCTCGCAGAAGCTCGTCTTGAAGCTCGCCGAGCTGCGCAAGGACGGTACCATCGGCTACGTGAAGCCCGACTCGAAGTCGCAGGTGAGCATCGAGTACCGAGACGGCGAGCCGGTGCGGGCCACTACCGTGGTGATCTCCACCCAGCACGACGGCGACGTGGATCTCGAACAGATAGCGGCCGACGTCAAGGAACTGGTGATCAAGCCGGTGGTACCCGAAGGACTGCTCGATGGAGACACGGTCTACCACGTAAACCCCACCGGGCGTTTCGTCGTAGGTGGCCCGTCGGGCGACTGCGGGCTTACCGGCCGCAAGATCATCGTGGACACTTACGGCGGTTGGGGCCGCCACGGCGGCGGCGCCTTCTCGGGCAAGGACCCCTCCAAGGTGGACCGCTCGGCCGCCTACATGGTCCGTTATCTGGCCAAGAACGTCGTCAAGGCCGGGCTGGCCCGGCAATGCGAAGTTCAGCTCGCCTACGCCATCGGCGTGGCCCAGCCGGTCTCCGTTCACCTGAACACTTTCGGAACGGGCAAGAGCGCCGACGCCGAGCTCGCCGAGAAGCTGCGCAACGAGGTGGACCTGCGACCCGCGGCAATCATCGATCGCTTCGATCTCAAACGCCCGATCTACCGGGCCACTGCCGCCTACGGCCACTTCGGCCGCGAGCCCGAAAACGGGTTGTTCCCCTGGGAGACAACCGACCTGGCCGCCAAGCTCGGCTGAACTTACATTAGCTCCTCGAGGAGTTGGGCGATGGATTTGGCGACGACCTCTGTCGAGTAGGTTTGTTTGGCCCACTGGTGACCGGCCAGGCCGAGGCGGCGCTGGCGCGTGGGGTCGTCGAGCAGGCGCGCGATCTCGTCTGCGAACGTGTCCAACCCGGCAATGACGGCGTGGTGGTCGTTTTCCAGGTGTAGACCTTCGGCTCCGAACACCGTCGTCACGACGGGGCGAGCGGCGGCCATTGCCTGGATCACCTTGAACTTGGTTCCGGATCCCGCCGCGATGGGGGCGGCGAAGATTGCCGAGCGTTCGATGTACGGCGTCACCTCGGGAACCTCACCGGTAATGACGATGCGAGGGTTCGAGCCGGCGGCCTCGAACATGCGGCTGGTGGGCTCGCGGCCCACCAGGTAGACGACGTGCTCGACTCTTCGCTGATCGAGCTCGCGCGAGCAGGCGATCAGACGCAGGGCCGCATCCTCGGTAGGCGGGAAGGCATAGAGACCGGTGAAGACGATGGCGTTGTCTTCTTGCGGCTCGCCCCCAGGCTCATCGGGCACGGCGACGGCGTTTGGCACTACCGCCACGCGAGAGACCCCGAGGCGCTCGCGGTAGAAGGTGGCATCTTCATCGGAGACCGCCCAGACAGCATCGGCCAGCGGGAAGATGCGCCGCTCGACCATCGCGACGTTGCGCGCCAGAAGGCCGAAGCCGGCGCGTTCCAGCGTCGTGCGTGAGATCCCGGAGACGCGCCGGTAGAGGACCGACTCCACGTTGTGCGTATTGATGACGATGCGAGGGCATACGGATCTCAGGCTGCGGATGAGGTCACCAACGAAGGTGTCGCCGAGAATGACGATGTCGGGATGCATCCGCTCAATCGTCGCGACGACCTCCTCGGTGCGCCGGCCCCAAAGGAAGCGGCGCGTGGGAATGGACTGGCCGAGGGCGACGGCGCTGAGAATACGCAGCACGCGCGCCGGAATTCCCTCTTGGCGCGGCGGGAAATAGGGGATGTCATGGTCGGTGAGTTGCGCGCGTTGGGCGGCGTCGATGTCGTCACCGAGCACGATGAATCCAACCTCGGCGCAGGCCAGCAGGGCCTGCCATATCATGTGTGTGCGAAAGCGGCCCCCATAGTTCTGCGGCCACGGACAATGGGAGGTGACGAAGACTACCTTCATGTAATCGCCCATCCTTCGATGGCGCCGCGCCAGGCGCCGCGCAGCGCGCCCCAGCGCCGTCGGTAGACGGCCCAGGCTGTTTGGTGAGCCAAGCGCAGGGCCAGAGCGACGACGGGTAGCGGGGCGTAGCGCCTGAGGAAAATCGCGAGGCCGCGAAACAACTGGTAGGCTCGCGCCTCGCTGTAGAAACCGTAGGAAGCCGACTCCTCGTGCAGTAGCGTGCTGCGCTCGGCCACGGCGATCTTCCAGCCGGCTTTCTTCGCTCGGAAGTTGAAGTCAGTGTCCTCCCAGTAGACGAAGAACGCCTCGTCAAACAGCCCGATGTCTTCGAAGACCTGCCGGCGCACGAGGATGCTGGCGCCGGTGACATAGTCGATCGCAACGCCCGGCTCGAGCACGTGCCGCGACATGCCGGTCCGCAGGTCGATCGTGCCCCCGCCCCAGCCTTCGACGCTCTCGGGCTCGCCCATGAAGTAGGCGACCGAGCCCGTGATGCCGACAGTCGGGTCGGCTTCGGCGACGGCCACCATCTCGCGAAGCGTTGCGGGAAAGACGACGGTGTCGTTGTTGAGCAACCAGATGTAATCGGGATGGCCTTCGAGCACATGGTGCAGGCCGAGGTTGACGCCTGCGGCAAAGCCCAGGTTGCGCTCGCTCACGATGAGCTCGACCTCGGGTGCCTGCTCGCGCAAGTGCTGCGCTGAACCGTCAGTCGAGCCGTTGTCGATGACCAGAACGTCGAGGCGTGGGTAGTCGAGGTCCTCGATCGAGCGCAGGCAGCGCAGCGTATCCTGCCAGCGGTTCCAGTTGAGGAGGATGAGAGCGACAGAGGGCCGCTGTTCGTAGTGGTCTTTCACGACGAGTCCGCTTTACCTTCACTTCGCTCCGGCGGGCCTGCGCCGCGAAGCCATCCGAGCGCGGTTCGAGCGCGCTGCGGATAGAAGAAGACCAACCCCGCCGCGTACAGGGTGGCGCCGGCGACAAGCTGGCCAACGAGCCCGTGTACGGTCGCGGCAGGGTAGCGGAGGCTCATCAGGAGGGCCAAGGCGCCGACCGCGGTCGCCAGTGCCCAGACCGGTACGACGACCGGCAGCACGCGGAATCCGACCAGGCGGCGCGCTACCGGAACCAGCGCCATGACGGCCGGCTGGACCAGGACAACCTGGATGCCGAGCCCGAGGACGCCCAGGCTGAGGACCAGCGGAACGCCGATCGACCAGCTTAGTACCGTCCACAGGCAACTGAACCCGAATGCCAGCCGCGAGCGCCCGAGCGCGCTCACCAGTCCCATCAGCGGGTAGGTGGTGGGGATTACCAGGTTGGCGACCCACAGTAGGTAGAACAGCGGCAAAGACTCGATCCACTTGCTGCCGAAGACGAGCGTCGTGATCGGCTCGACGTAGACCAGCGTCAGGATGGCCAGGGGAGCGACGACGGCGTTGGTGGCGAACAGGACGGTCTCGACGAAGCGGCCAAGCTCGGCGGGATAGGCCTGCATGCGTGCGAAGGCCGGCAGGTAGAGGCGCTGCATCATGAACATCGCTATCAGCGGATAGGTGGCCACCATCTGCGACCAGTGCACCTGGCCGACGGCGGCCTGGCCGAGCAGGATGCCAATGAAGACCGGTGTGAGGCTGTCCCTGAGAAGGGAGACGATGGTCACGCCCTGGTAGGGAAGTCCGAAGGCCAGGTGGCGGCGCACGAGTTCGGGATTCCACTTCCAGCCTATCTGCCAAGGAGCGACGAGGTTGATGAGCACGGCTCCGGTAATGCCGCGGGCGAGCACCGCGTAGCCGAGGCTGACCGCGCCCCAGCCAGCCCACGCCAGGCCGACGGCTGTGGCGTTGAAGACAAACGCTTGAGCGATTTCGGCCACGGCCAGGCGCTCGAAGGCGAGATGGCGCTCCAGGCGGATGGAGGGGATGACCTGGAAAGAAGCAGCCACCATGGAGATGGCCACCAATCGCACGATCGTGGTGAACTCGGCTCCCGCGCCGTAGGCTGCGGAAATTGTCGGTGCCAGCACGTAAGCGGCGGCGACCAAGGTGAACACGAGGCCCTGCTGGGCCGTGAAGATGGAGCGATAGTCGTCGTCCCCAGGCTCGTCAGGCTGGCGCACCAGGCTTGCTCCGAGGCCGACGTCGCCGAAGACGACGAGGAAACTCAGGAGGAAGATGACGATGGCATAGACGCCGAACTCGGCCTGTGTGAGCAGATTGGCCAGCAAGATGGCGCCCACCACGTTGAAACCCTGGGCGAGGAGCTGCCGTGCGCCCAGCGCGACGGCGCCCAGGAAGGTACGGTGAATGACGGAGTCGGCCGATGGCGAACGGCTTGCGGCTTGGTCGGAGGTCGGTGAGGGTTCCATTGCGGGGTTCGCTCAGCTAAACGTCGGCCGGACCTCTAGCCGCGCAAATGCGATTTCTGATCAGCTTGCTCAACTTTCGCCCGGGGGAGATCGGTGGCACCGAGACCTATCTCCGTGAGCTAGTGGCTCACATTCCTTCGCAACTCGACGGCGACGAGGCAGCAGTCATCATGGATCGCGACGTGGCCGGCGAGCTGGCCACGCCGGGGTTGGAGCGTATCGTGCTTGACGTCGATCCTCGCCGCCTCATCGCCGAACGCGTCGCCGAGGCCTTCACGCCCTATCGTTGTCGATTCGTCGAGAGCGAGATCCGCCGCGCGCGCCCCAGTGCCGTCCTCTTTCCTCAACAGTCTATATTTCCCAAGCATACCTGCGCCCCGGCCGTTCTCAGCGTCGTCGATCTCCAGCACCTCATCCTGCCGGAGAACTTCGCTGTCTTCGACCGTTTGTTCCGCCGGGCGATCTACCCGTACAGCCTACGCAAGGCAGGCCACATCATCGCCATCTCGGAGTTTACACGAACGACGGTGATAGATCTGCACGGCGTTTCGCCCGAGCGCGTCACCGCAGTGCCGCTGGGGATGCGGAGTATCGACGCGGCAGGCGTCGTGCCCGCACGCGATATCGGAGGTTCATATCTCTACTTTCCGGCGGTAACCAACCCGCACAAGAATCACGCCGAGCTGATCGAGAGCTTCGCCGTGCTGGTCGGCCGCGGCGACCTCGATGCGAAGCTGGTTTTCTCCGGCCGCAAGACACGGGAGTGGAAAGGCCTGTGTGCACGTATCGACGAGCTGGGGTTGGGTGAGCGCGTAATCCACGTCGGCTACGTCTCCTCCGACCGCGTGCTCGCCCTGTACGCGGGCGCCGAGGCCGTCGTCTTCCCGACGAGATTCGAAGGTTTCGGCCTGCCCGTCGTCGAGGCCGTCGCGTTTGCCAAGAAGCTCATCGTCTCGCGCCTCGAGGTGTTCGCCGAGCTCGGGGTGCCGAGTAGGTTTCAGATCGACTTCAGTCGGCCCGACGAGCTCATGGCCGCCTTGCGCCTGCCGGGACCGACACGCTTGGAGCGGCAGCCATCTACCTGGGAAGAGCACGCCCGCCTGACGATCGACATCCTACGCACGGCAGCCCGCGCGGCAGTAAAATAGGGACGGGTACGGTTTTCCCTTCCAGAGAAAACCGTACCCGTCCCTATTTTACTTGAAGGTGGGGTTGTCGATGTCGAGCTTGTCGCGCACGGTGGCCCGTAGATGTGCGAGCACCTCGGCCCGCCACGGCCCCTGATCGGCCTCGCCCGCCTCGATGCGCGCACACAGCTCGCGGTTGAGCTCCATCACATCGCGGGAAACGGAGTACGCACCTTGCTTGCCGTCCTGTTCGCCGGCGTCGCCTTCACCATCTCCGACTTCCCGCGAAAGGTCCGTAGCGTCGCTTTCGGATTGGCGGCCGAGAAGCTCGGTCAGGCGGGCGTGCTCGTCGGCCAGTTTCCCGGGTGCCAGCTCTATCTCGCGCGCTACTATGCGGGCCGTGTTGGCGGCCACGATGGCCTTGAAGCGGCGGCCTCCCTCGAGGCAGGCGACGACGTCGTGTTCGAGGAAGGAGGCCAAGGCCTCTAGAAGCTCGGCTGCCGACGGTTGATCCTGCATATCCCGTTACTCCTTGTCCCGAGCCCGACCGTTCACGAACCTAGCCCAAGACTCGCTCGCGGCCGAGAAGCTCGAGTACCTCCAATTCGGAGGCGGCCACGCGCCGGCCGATGCTGGCCAGCTCGATGTCAGGGCGGCGCCCGGCTTTATGGCGGGCTCCCTGCAACACGCAGATGGCCGCCCATTTCCAGTTGCCGAATATCTCCCAGTAACACACCAGGTCGCGATCCACCTCGTGGCCGCTCGCCTCGCTGTAGAGCCGGCAGATTTCCTCGCGCGTACACAGGCCGCCGGCGTGCAGCTCGTCGACCCCGAAGCGCCACGCGCGCACGCACAGCCAGCCGAGGTCCTCCATGGGATCGCCGATGTGGGCGAGCTCCCAGTCGAGAACGGCGGTAAGCCCCTGTTCGTCGAACATGACGTTGCCGATTCGAAAGTCGCCGTGCACGAGGGCGGGCTTGTCCACCCGCGGGGCGTTCTCGGCCAGCCAGCGGGCGCTCATGGTAAGCACCGGGTAGGGGTGCCCGGCGGCAGCCACGGCGAGCATGCCTTTGTAGCGCTCGAGTTCCTCGAGCACGTGACCGGCGCCGCCGCCGTCGGGCTGACGGTCGCGCAGAAAAGCCAGTTCGGGCAGATCGATGTTCACCCCATGAATGAGAGCTAGCTCACATGCCAGTTGGGCCGGCAGGGCTTTGCGCGTGCGCGCGTAGCGCTCGTCGCGCAGCAGGCGGCGGGCGATGGCCTCGCCGGCCACTCGCTCCATCACGAAGAAGCTGCCGCCGAGGCCCTCCTCATCTGCCCCCTTCCAGTAGACCCGAGGAACCGTGACGCCGGCCTTACGGGTGGCGGCCAGCAGCGCGAATTCCTCGGCCCGGTCGCCCTGAACACTGCCCCCCTCACTGTCCATGCGCAGCACCATCGAGCGCGCCGCCTCCCCCTCGGAGGGCCGGTAGTCGAATGCGTAGATATTGCACGAGGCGCCGCCGGCAAGCGGCTCCAGGTCGGAAACGAGCGCACCCGAGCCGGCGCGCTTGTGCACGAAGGTTTGCAAAGCGGCCTGTAGATCTGAGCTGGTCAAAGGCGATATAGGCTTGAAACTACTAGAGAAACCTCTTGTAATTACTGTGAGTAAAGAGTTACATCTCTCCAGTCAATCGAGGTAGTGGGTCCGTTCGATCGCGCACTCACTGTCCTTTCAGGGATGGGGCCACTTTCAGCAATCAAGGCGATGAGGATGCCGTTCTCGAAGTTCAGAACGCGCGAGGCCGACGGGCGAGCGCCCGAGACGGGTGCGCGAGAAGCATCCGCAAGCGCAGTAGTGACGCACGCGCGCTCAGAGCGTGTGGTGGATTCGATCGCCTGGGTACTGGCCGCCGTGCCCTCGCTCGGGCCCGCACGCAAGGCCTGGCAAAAGCTCGGTTTCGCGGCATCCCGGCCCTATGAGTACGCCGGCTGCAAGGCCTTCGACATCGAGCTACCGGGAAGCGGCCTGCGTTTCCTCGCACCGGTGACGACGGGCGAAGCCTCGCCGCTTTGCGAGCTGGTCAAAGGGCGCTTGATCAACGGCGCCGGTTTGCTCGGTTGGATCTGGGCGTCGGCCGATGCGCTGCGATCGGCAGCGGCCATCGAAAAGCTGTCCAGCACGGAGTTCGTCGCCAAGACCAACGGCTCGGCCGGCGACGGGCCGGTAATCATTCCGCCGGCGCTTACCCCGGGCATCTATTCGCTCCTGCAGTCCGGACCGCTGCCGGGCGCGGCCGAGCATCCCAACCGCGTTACCAAGCTCGACCAGATCGTGCTCACCGTAAGCGACACAGAGGCAGCGGCGTGGGCCTACGAGAAGAACTTCGCGCTCACCGCCAAGCCTGCCCGTGTGAACGATCACTACCACGCCTACTTGAAAGTCGGGGAGTCGTTGCTCGAGGTGGTCGGCCCGCCGAGTCCGGCGCCCGGACCGTTATCGGGTCACCTGTGGGGGCTGGCGTTTCGCACCGATGACTTCGACCCCACTGTCGAGTACCTCGAGAAGGCCGGAGTGCAGCTCGAGACCCCGCACGAGGCGCGCCAGGGCGGCCGCATAACCGGGCTGCCGATGCAGCTCGGCGGTATCCAGATCGCCTTCATGGGCGACTGAGCGCGCGCGAAAGATTCTCCACGCTCAATCCGAAAAGAACCGGGCCGAGAGACCGCAGACAGCGACGCCGCGGAAGGCGTGAGCCCTCCGCGGCGTCGTCATTTGCAGTGCCGTCTTCTACGGACGGCGGATTCGTCCGATTCTAGTCGCTGCGAACCGCGCGTACGTACTGGTCGGAGTTCCTGGTCGAGGTGCTCGAACGTCCGTCGTGGAAATAGACGTACCAGGCATTGACCACTCCCGAAGCATAAGGCGTAGACGACCAGTACACGTTCGACTGCGTGCACGAGCAGTCGGTGCACGATTCCGCGCAGGTGTCATCGCCGAAGAATGCATCGACGGCGGGATCAATGGCCGTGTAGTCGGCGATACTCGCGAGTTCCTCGAGGGTCGGGATTCTCCAGTCGCGCTGGCCCGCATAGCCGCATGTACCACCGCCGCACGCTGCATCGCCGAGGGCTGTGCAGTCGGTCACGCCGTCGGCATCGCAGGTGTTGTTCAGCAGAGCCACCCACTCATCGATGTTACCGCTGCCGGGGGCGGAGCCCGGGCAGGAAGCGGCTTCCCAGCAATACTGGTTGTCGAGGTCGCGCGGCCCGCCATCGTTGATCTTCTTCTCCCACTCGAGGCCGGTATCGTAGTCGAAGATCGTGTCGCCCAGGTCCACCAGTTGATCCGTGTAGCAGCCGCTGATGTCGAAAGTGCAGGTGTTCGTGCACAGGAGGTCGCCGCCGGCGAAGCCGCCCGTGATCGTCGTGCAATCGTTCCCATCCAGGGTGGCCAGGTCACAGTCTTCGCCGCTCTCGACGATTGCATTGCCGCACTTGCCGTCAGGGCCGGCCCCCGAGAGAAGCAACGTGATCCAATCGGTGTGCTCGGTCACCTCGCTCCCGATGCGCGACTGGTCCGTAAGCGTGGGGCACTGTGCTCCGCCCGCCGCCTCGGACTTGGTCCAACCCGAGGTCAGTTTCTCGTCACAACGTGAGAAATCCTCCACAAGTCCCCTCTTCAGTGCCTTCGACTCTGCCTTGAACCGACAGACACCATACTTGCTCGCCCCCTTGATCTTGCCCAACTCGCATCTCAAATCGGCGTCGAGTGCATATGTGGGCGCTGCCGAGAGCACGAAGGCTCCCAGTGCCGTCACGGCCACAAGTCCTGATAGAATCGATTGTCGCATTACCGTCCCTCCCTTTCTGGCCGCATCGGCGAGCCGAGTGCTCGTCGCACGGCTGTTTTTATCAACGGTCTTCGGGGTGGTGCGGACAGGCCCGCTGCGATGCAGCGGGACATAGCAAAAAGATGCCTGGCCGTATGCGAGGCCCCGGGTAAACTATCCCGTCCCTAAAAGACACAACTCACGAGGAGCCCCCCGCTCCGTTTCCGATCCATCCTCGGTGTTAGTCATCAAGCCTACGTCGTGGACATGCGGGTCTAGTGCCTACCCGTACGAAGACGTTTCAAGCAAGCCCCATGCCATGGGGGACCGATGGGGGAGCCCCTACACGTATCCGGATACACCAAGTGCCGACCTACAAAATGATTTGATAATCAACGCCTTACGCGTCTCGAACTCCCTCGAGCCGGAGCTCGAAATCGGCGAGGGCCGGGCTCCAGATTCTTAGAATCGAGAACGGTCCCCTTATACTCCCATAGACATTGGGAACAGTTGCAGATTTCTAATCCCTCATATCAGAAATCGGAAAGTTGCCACCAGGGCCAGTGCCCCGAGTTGCAGCGTTGCACATCAGAGGCAGCCGAGATAAGACCTTGATCTACAAGCGCTTTTCCAGATCATGGCGAGGAATTCAGCGGGTGCGGCCGTGTCACCCACCTGACCGCGCCAGCCGGGACCTGATGGCACGAGGTTTGCTGTTTCTAAGCTCCGGGGGGGGACTCCCCGGATGTTCGGTGTAGCCTGAATCTGCTGGATTCAGTGAAGACAGCCGATAGGAAACGAGAATGATTACGAAGCGAGTGGGGGGGCTCCTCGTGGGGCTCTGCTTGATAGCGATGTGCTTGTCGACCGCGGCATCCGCCACGGTGGACACGTCGTTCCTCTATTCGCTCTCCGACTTCAACGGACCGATCACCAAGCTCAACTGGGCGAGCATCTTCACCGACGAGGCCAGCGATGAGGTCTACGTCCTCAATCGCTCCAAGCGGTCGATAAAAGTTTTCAACAAGCACGGGATGGAGCTTTACAGCTTCGGTCAGGACGCCACCCTCGGCAGCGTCCGTGACGGCACGGTCCACCCCGACGGCGATATCTTCCTGCTCTCCTACGACTACGAGTCCGACACCACCCGCGTGATCCGCTGCAACTACCGCGGCGAGCCCAAGTCCACGATCGAGTTTCAAAACTTTCCGGCGGACTTCGAAGGCTTGAAGCCCACCCGCATCGACTACCTGCACGGGCAGCTCTACTTCATCGACAAGCGCGAGATGAAGATCCTGGTGACCGACGAGGAAGGCGTCTTCAAACGCGGTCTAGACCTCCGCATCGCGCTCGAAATCACCGAGGAAGAGCGCGAAGATACGGGCGTCTCCGGCTACAGTGTCGCCAAGGACGGCGGCATCCTGTTCACCGTTCGGGCACACTTCTCCGCCTACAAGCTCTACCCCAACGGTCGCTTGATCGCGTTCGGCCAGGAGGGGCAGTCGCCTGGCAAGTTCGGCGTCGTGGGCGGAATCACGGTAGACGACCACGGAAACTACCTCGTGACCGACACGTTGCGGTGCGTGGTCCTCATTTTCGACTCGAACTTCAAGTTCCAAAAGGAGTTCGGCTACAGGGGCCGCATGCCCCACAACCTGGTCGCACCGATGGATTTGGCCTTTCTCGACGACAGGCTCTACGTAGCCCAACGCGGAAAGCAGGGGGTGGTTAGCGTATTCCGCTTTACGTACCCGACGATTGACGAAGATAACGAGAACGACGAACCAAAGAAGGAAGTAGTGTAAACCAACGTGAGAACGGACAAAGAACGGAAAAAAGAGGAGAGAACAAAGATGCGAATAAAATTGAGTTTTGGGTTGCTTGTTACCGCGGCTGTCCTGTTCGGACTGGGCGGTCAGGCAATGGCACTGCATCACGGCGGTGTTGCGCACTGCGACGCCTGCCATACGATGCATAACTCGTTCGAGGGAGCGTCGGTGATCGATGGTGGCACCGTGGGTACCACCAACGACTATCTCTTGATCGGCGGCGATCAGAGCTCGACCTGCCTCAACTGCCACTACTCGACGAGTGCCGGCAGCTACCACATCGACGGCCCTTACACCGCCGACGTGGGACCGCTGAACAAGACGCCGGGTGGCGACTTCGCGTGGGTCAACAAGGACTTCACGTGGTCCGGCCGCAGTGGCACCTCCACGAGTAAGGGTGACCGACACGGGCACAACATCGTTGCTGTCGATTTCAGCCACGCCGAGGACGGCGACATCAGCCAGGCGCCTGGCGGGACCTATCCTGCCGACTCGCTGCACTGCAGCAGCTGTCACGACCCGCACGGCCGCTACAGAATCCTCGACGACGCCGGCACCATCGCGACGACCGGCAAGCCGATCGGGCATTCTGGCTCTTACGCGAACCGGACCAACGCTCCGACCGCCACCGAGGCAGCCGGTGTGTACAGGTTCCTGGCCGGAATCGGCTATGAGCCGAAATCGACCCCGGGCTACGCGTTCACGGCCAACCCGCCCAACGCGATGGTTCAGTCGACGTACAACCGTACCGAGGAAGTCACGCAGACGCGTGTAGCCTACGGTTCGGGCATGTCGGCGTGGTGTTCCAACTGCCACACCCTCATGCACAACGATAACTACGACACCGTGCTGCGCCACCCCTCCGGCCAGGCAATAACCGACGAGGTCGTGGACAACTACAACGCGTACGTGAAGAGTGGTGACCTCAGTAACGTCGACGTCACCCTGTCCTACCTCTCGTTGACGCCTTTCGAGTCCGGTCACGACTTCACGGCTGCGGATCGTCTGCTCCTGCAGGATCTCGCCGCGAACGACGACACGGTGCTCGACGGACCGGTCAAGGGCGAGGCCCAGGTGATGTGTCTTTCCTGCCACCGCGCACACGCGAGCGGTTGGGACAGCATGACCCGCTGGGACATGTCGGACGAGGAGCTCACGGTAGCAAGCGCGTGGACCGGCGCCGGCCGTACGGCGACGGAGAACCAGAATGCCTACAACGGCAGGCTGGCCACCGACTTCGCGACCTACCAGAGGTCCTTCTGCAACAAGTGCCACGCGAAGGACTAAGATCCGTCGCGGCTTTCAACGAGGCGCAACGCCTCGCTAGCAAGGCATGAAAACCGGAAGGGGCTGGCGGCAATCGCCAGCCCCTTCTAGTTTGTCTTTATACGTACTTTGCGGCACCAGAGGGTTGACAGGTGGAAGCGTCGTTGGTTTGCAGCACTACCGCACCTCTGGAGAAGTCCCCTGCCTGCATCGCGGGCCGCCGTGGACGTTCCTTTTCAAGCAGTAGACTGAACAGGCCTGGCGCCTTTCTCGCATTGCTGGTGGCGCTGATGGCGTGCCAGCCAAAGGCCTTGCTGACGCCTCGGCCGTTGACGGATGAGGGCCGGCTCATCGTCTACCTGCAGCCCCTCGAGCAAGAGGCACGCAGGCTCGAATTCACCCTGGTAGGGGTGGCCGCGCTAGGCGGCCACCAAAATACACCGCTCGGCTTGTCGATGTCCGAGATCGACACGAAAGACCTCACGCGGCAGCGGCTGCTGGCAAACGGCCGCCTGCCAGCCGGAGACTACTCGGGGCTGTCCATCGAGGTGGCCGCGGCGTCTTTGTATGGCGAGTGGGGTAAGACGGAACTCGGAACGCCGGAGCAGGCCGTCCACGTAAGCTTCCCGCTGCGTGTGGAGAAGCGCAGGGCGACGGTCATCTGGCTCTTTCTAGATCCAGCCGACTCGATCCGCGAAGGCTTTCAGTTCGTCCCCGCCATGACGATTGCTTTGCCGGCAAAGCCTGTGCTGAGTTTGATCGGGTATGCCACCAACACCGGCTCCAACTACGTAACCGTCTTCGACAAGCGCTCGGGCCAGGCACTGGACGCCATAGCTACCGGAAGCGCGCCCATGGACGTCGAGATAGACCCCACGGCGCGTCTGGCCTACGTGGCGCTGGCTGGCGAGGACTCGGCCATCGAAGTCGTGGACGTGATGAAAGGCGCGGTCGTGAGCCGCATCCGGCTCACAGCGGGCGATGAGCCTCGTGAGCTGGCTCTCAGCAGGGACGGCCGAACCCTCATCTCCGCAAACACCGGATCGGATAGCGTGAGCTTCATCGATACGGTCTCGCTGAGCGAGCAGGCTCGCGTCGAAGTGGGAGACGGCCCGAGTTACGTCTTGCTGGGACCGGGCGACAGGCGCGCCTACGTTCTCAACACCTTGTCCCACAGTATTTCCGTGCTCGATGTCGAGGCCGTGCTCGATGCAGAGAACGAACCCATCGTGGCCACCATCTCCACCGAGCAGGGGCCCACGAGAGCCGATTTCAGCCGCGATGGAGAGCGGCTCTATGTGATTCACGACTGGTCTCCCTACATCATCGCGATCGACACGGCTTCTCTGACGGTGTCGGAACGAGCCTACATCGGTATGGGCCTGACCAACGTGAAGGTGGATCCGCGCACGGACCTCATCTACCTGAGCGTGCTAGGCGATCGCATGGTGCAGGAGGCCGATCCGTTCGCGCTGATCGCCACGCCTGCGATGGAAGTTGACGGAACGGTCGGCAACATGACCATCGACGACGAGGAGAACAACCTTTACCTGGTGATGCCGGAAACCGGCACGCTTGCTGCGTTCAACCTCACCACCGGGAAGCTTCTTTCGAGCATCGATCTCGGAACGGATCCGTATGCCGTGGCCGTGGTGGGCCAAAGGTAGGCCGGCTCAATGTGTTCCTGCAGCAATCGCGCCTGGTGGGTGCCGGTAATCGTGGCGCTGGTGCTGTTGTCGGCGCGGACGGCCGGAGCAGACGGTCTCAACGGCTTCCTTCGCCTCGGATACAGCACCATCGACACGGAGATAACGGATGAGAACGGTGACAAGACTGAATCGAAGGTCGAAAGCGTCTTGCAGCGCTACCACTTCAGCTTCCTGAAAACTCTCTATCCATATCTCAAACTGAGTGCAGGGGGCCTGTATCAGGTACAGGACTCAGGAGTCGAGAACGACGAGGACAGCGATGCCAAGGTTACCAAGTGGAACCCTTTCATCGACCTGAGGCTGACCAACAGGATCTTCGCCGGCAGCCTCGGCTACGACAGACGGCAAGAAGAGCGTGAAAGAGACCGAATAGAGATCGTTCACGATATAATGGAAACCTATAGCTCCATGTTCACGTGGAGACCCGTCGGCTTCCCCACCGTTTCGGCTCAGTACCTGAAGACCAGAGCTTTCAAAGAGGACCGCTCACGCGATCGAACAGAGGATTTCTTGAACGTTGGGTCCGTATACAGCCCCGTCAAGGGCATGGACTTGCGGTATCGCTTTTCGTGGAGGGACAACGAGGTTACGACGAGGACCGAGACGGACAACGTGTCCCGCTTGATGTCCGACGAGAAGAACCACAACGCCAGCGTGAGCTACCGTGGCGAGTTCTTCAACGGACGGCTCATCCCGTCACTGAGGTACACGATTACGCGGCGGGAAACGGCAACCGACGGTGAGGGCGAGTTCCCGTTCCCGGAGGAGGCCCTATCCGGACTTTCGGCCGTAGATGAAACAACCGAAGAAGTGACTCTGGGTCCGACGGCCGCCCTGACCGACAACGACCTGACCGCCTCGGCCGGCCTGGGCATCGGTCAGGGCCTCTCCAACCAGGGGGACAGAACGCCGCGGCAGATGGGCCTCGAGTTCTCCGGTGAAAGGAATGTAAATACACTACACGTCTCGATTGACAGAGATCTGGAGGACGACGTTGCCGGCTCCTTTAGCTGGGAAGTCTACATCAGCTCGTTCAACGATACATGGACCCGGATCCAGACCGTGTCTTCGGCGCCTCTCGAGGTGGCGGCGGGGTCCGCGTACAGATTCGTTGTCAGGTTCCAGACTGTCAACACGCGTTTGATCAAAGTCGTCACCAAGCCGCTGGCCACTACGGTCCACCTCGATCCCGGCGAGCCAGGGGACATCATCAACGTGACCGAGCTCGACGCCTTCTTGACGGAGTTCGTCCCGGAAGGCGGTACTGAAGAAACGCGAACCAGCCAGGTAGGCAACCTGAACGCCCGCTACAGAATCCTGGACATCCCTTATGTAACCTACGACTTCTCCTACTGGTTCTCGGACACGGGCGGCGGAATACGCGACATTCTCTCCAACGGACTCACGGCCCGTCACACATTCAACCCCAAGCTGGCCGTAAGCGGACGGGTGGCCGTCGAGAATGGAAGAGAGAGCGGCGAAGACCGCTTTGCGTTCATTCAGCACGCCTCCCTTCGCTACACCCCGTTGCCCGCCCTGCGACACACGCTGAGCTACAGCGGCAGGGAGCAGGAGAACGACGACGAAACCACCTCTGACTACTCCATCACGATGAAGAACTTCGCAAGGCTCTACGAAGGGGTCGATCTCACGGTGTCCGGAGGGTTGAGCTTCGCCGAAAGGGACACGGGTAGGCAGCAGTCCCAGTTCTTGAACACCGGGCTCCGAGTGATTCCACACAGGACCGCGACCGTCCAGCTCAACTATACGTTTCGAGACAGCGACAGCGGTTCGTCCACGCAGACCGCGAGCGCTATAACAACCTACGCACCGCTGCGGTCGCTTTATTTGCGCGCTCGGATCGATCTGACGTCGCAGGAAGACGCGCCGGATCGAACGACCGAGGATTACGGAATTAATTGGTCACCGTTTCCCGATGGCAATATTCACTTCAGCTTCACCTACAGCGAAGAGTACACCAGCGTGGAAGATCGAACCGACAGAGTCATGGGTCCGAGTCTGAGATGGAAGATACTCAGGCATACCTTCCTCGATCTCTCCTACCGGATCGTCGATGTGGAATCGCCAGCTCGAACGGAAGAAAGAAAGTCGGCCAGTGCGGAGTTGAGAATCAACTTCTGAGGGTCTGGAACGAGGCTTGGGCGACACTGGTCGTCTCTGGCAAGGAGCAAAGAGCGAGAATGAAAAGTTGGCAGACCGAATGGGCACGCAGAGGACGCTCGGCCGTCCTACTTTTTCTGTTTGTCGTCGCTCTCCCGGGGTGCGCACTGTTCCGCGACACGTATCACGACCAGAGCATGGACTTCGGATCGATCGCGGCCGTCGCAGTTCTACCCTTCGAGAACCTGAGCCGCGATCGCTCCGCGGGGGTGCGGGTGAGAGACGTGTTCGTGACCAAGCTGCTGGCCACACATGGCGTGTACGTGCTCCCCGCAGGCGAGGTCAGTAGAGGCGTGGCGCGCGCGGGAGTCCTGAACGCTACCACGCCGTCGCCCGAGGACGCCGTCAAGCTCGGACGGGAGATCGAAGCCGACGCCGTGATCATCGGAACGCTGAGGGAGTACGGCGATGTGAGATCCGGAACGACCTCGGCAAACATAATCTCTCTGAGCCTGCGCATGATGGAGGCCGAAACCGGCAGGCTGGTCTGGAGCGCTTCCTCCACCAAGGGCGGGATAAGTGTGCTCGACCGTCTCGTCGGTGGCGGCGGCAAGCCGATGAACAAAGTGACGGAAAAGGCAGTCAATGACCTCATCGGGCAACTATTCCAGTAGAGCTCTGGCCCTACTGGGCACGCTCGGGCTG